>DUMW01000031.1 GCA_012839765.1 Bacillota bacterium | reverse complement strand
TCCGCGAAACTGCAATTATCTGATAAGTTCGCGGAATTTTCTGGATCTCCTGCAACGCCACAGAACTTTTTCTCGCGACAACGAAAAACCGTCCCAACCCCACAAACCTTATGTCAAAACCTCAGGCAAAGGGCCGGGGTCCATCCCCGGCCCTTTATCCTCGTTTCCCTCTATTCAAACTCAGGCTCAATCAAGCCGTAATTCCCATCTTTCCTGCGATACACCACGTTTACCTCTCCGTTTAGGGCATTGGCAAACACGAAAAAGTCATGGCCCAAAAGATCCATCTGCATCGCCGCTTCTTCGACCGACATAGGTTTGATGGCAAAGCGTTTCGTCCGAACAATGTTGGGCATTTCCATCCCGGCGGATGCCTTGCTATCTGTGCTGACCTTGGCTAGTTTAGCACCTTTCTGGAAATGCTTTTGCAACCGCGTCTTATACTTTTCCACCTGTCGCGCGATTTTGTCCACCGCTTCGTCTATGGAGGCATACATATCTTCGGTACGCGCTTCTCCCCTTAAGAGAACTCCATCCACCTGCACTGTGATCTCCACGATATCCAGTTCCTTCTGGACGCTCATGGTCACCTCCGCGGTCAGCTCCAGATCTCCTTCGAAGAAGCGCTGGATCTTGGACACTTTCTTCTCGGCGTAGCTACGCAAGGCAGTTGTAACTTCGATGTTCTTACCGTAGACGACTATTTGCATATTGCCAACTCCTTTGCCCTAATCTGCCCCGTGAGGCGATATTAGCTGATCGTTCTGTGGCATCTCCTCCCTTTCCATAAGGTACTATAACATTTCCCTTTTCATCCAAGAAATCCTGCTATTTTCCTGCACACCACTCCAAGACCTTTTTCATCCTAGAAGGCCTAGAAACCAAGGCAGATCGTCCTATTGGGTCGGCGACTGTCCCTCCTGGGGATAGATCTCTTCCCGAAAGATGGACACATGCTTAGGTGCTTCGACCCCTAGTTTCACTTGGGATCTGCTGATCTCCACAACGGTAATACGGATCTGGTCATCGATGATAATCGTCTCGTCAACTCGGCGGGTTAGAATCAACATGATGGATGCCCCTCCTTGGACACCGGCTTTTTATCCCTATTATTCCCCCGCCCCCTAGACCTTACTCCGGGAGGGGCCCACCAAACTAAGCCGCAACCCCGGAACAGGTGGAAGAAAACCGGCCTCGGACCACACATCAACATACAGGACTCGTCTTTCCATGAGATGGGCCGTTCCTTCTATGATGGAAAACACGGGTAGACCCAAGCACCGGGCCACTTCCTCCGCCAAGGCCCGGTGGAAATCAAAGCTCGTTCTTCTTTGGGGCGCATACACCACCACTTCCCGCCGACGACATGATCCACGGCCGGCGGCGAACATCCCCAGCAGGTGACCCAAGGCCTCCGCCAGCCGGTAATCCTCCTGGTGCGCGGCCCGTTGGACCCAAGTCAATAGAGGTTCTTCCGATTCACCCAAGTATAAGGGGTCACTTTGCGGATTACGGTTGAAGGGAAAGTCCCTTAAGCAGATCGGGCATAACAGGGGAGCCTGTTCCACCGGCCGACCGCAGGCAGGACAAAGGAAGGGACTGCCGAAGAAGTAGGTAAGGAAGGACTTCCACATTCCGGAACCATCATCCCCTTCGGGCTTGTTGTTGTTCCCAAGTAGAGCTGTCACTTCTATCGTACAAAAACCGTGAACCCCTGTCAAATGGGGCTGTCCCCTCGGGTGGATGTAGGCTGGCGCCCTGCCCCGCGGGTCTTAGCAGGAAGAAGCCCCCTCCTTCACGAAAAGATCACCTAATAGGTCGATTGATGGATACATAATCGATTAATCCACCCATGAGCCCAGGTTATCCCTTGGGTTCCGGGGAAAGGACACGGCTTTGTCCGTTGATAACCAAAGAGGAGCTGATGAATATGGCCTATTTAGTCGGAATTGACGTGGGAACCAGTGGCGTAAAGGCCATTGCCTGTGATGCTAACGGCAAGATCGTAGCCACGGCCGCGGCGGAATATCCCCTGCACTATCCCCGGCCGGGTTGGGCAGAGCAGGATCCCCAGGATTGGTGGACCGGTACCTGTGTGGCCCTGCGAAAGCTCACCGACAAGCTGGGGAAAAAAAGCAAAGAGATTAAGGGTGTAGCCCTTTCGGGGCAGATGCATAGCTCCGTCTTCCTGGATAAGGATCTGCAGGTGATTCGCCCGGCCCTTTTGTGGTGTGATGTCCGCACCACGGAACAATGCCAGTGGATCACCACCCAGGCCCAGGGCCGGGAGAAGCTCATTGATTACGTTTCCAACCCCGCCCTGGAGGGTTTTACGGCACCGAAGATCATCTGGTTAAGACAAAGAGAGCCGGAGAACTTCGCCAAGGTCAAATACGTAATGATGCCTAAGGACTATATCCGTTTCCGCCTCACTGGCGAGATCTTCACCGAGGTGTCCGACGCCGCGGGTACATTGCTTTACGATGTGAAAAACCGTCGTTGGAGTGGAGAGTTGCTTACGAAACTAGAGCTGAACCCGGAGATCCTTCCGGAAGTGAAGGAATCCATCGATGTCTGTGGCTATGTCACCACCGAAGCTGCAGAGCTTACGGGTCTCCCCGCCGAGATCCCAGTGGCCGGCGGCAGTGCAGATAACGCCTGCGGGGCGGTGGGAGCCGGGATCGTACGGGAGGGAAGGGCCCTGTCCAGTATCGGTAGCTCCGGGGTATTGCTGGCCCACACTCCCCAGCCCACCACGGATCCCAAGGGAGCCGTCCACACCTTTAACCACAGCATCCCCCAGGCCTGGTATGTGATGGGGGTCATGCTGGCCGCGGGCCTCTCCTACAAATGGTTCGCGCAGGCCTTCGCCCAGGTGGAACAGATGGTGGAAACCGACTACGGCATCGATCTGTATAAGTTACTGGATCAGGGAGCAGCCGCAGTGGAGCCGGGCTGCGACGGATTGGTCTTCCTCCCCTACCTCAATGGCGAGCGGACTCCCCATGCCGATGCCACCGCCCGTGGTGTGTTCTTCGGCCTGAACCCCCGCCACCGGAAAGCCCATTTTGCCAGGGCCATCCTAGAAGGGGTGGTCTTCGCCCTCCGGGATAGTCTAGAGATCTTCAAGGATATGGCGATCGAGATCAAGGAGCTACGGGCCATCGGCGGCGGTGCCAAAAGTCCCCTGTGGCGGCAGATCCAGGCGGATGTCTTCAACGTACCCGTAGCCACATTAAATATTGACGAAGGACCCGCCTTCGGCGCTAGCCTCATCGCGGGCAAGGCCGCTGGGGTCTTCCCCAGCCTGGAAGAGGCAGCCGATGAGCTGATTACAGTCAAACACGTGACGGAACCTAACCCCGCCAATGTGGCCAAGTACGAAGAGATCTATACCCTGTTTCGGGGGCTTTATCCCGCCCTCAAAGACAGCTTCCAAAAGGCAGCGAGAATATTTTAGGCCCGGATCCTCCGGGCCTTTCTTACTGCACTTCGTATCCCATTTTCTTTACGGTATCCACCAGCTCTGCCCTTGTCACCTGTCCCTGTTCAACACGGATCTGGGCCTGTCCGCTTTCCGGGTCCAGGTACACCTCGGTTACCCCGGATTTGGCACGCAAGGCGTTTTCCACAGCGCTGACACACTGACTGCACGCCAGTCCCTTGATAGTCATCTGCAGTTGTTCTGTGGCCACCGACCCACCTCCCACTTCTTTGCCTTAAGCTCATTGTTCCCCTAGCCTAGGCCCTTTGATGCTTGGAAGGTGGTACCAACGGGGCTCAGTCCTTTGCGTATCGCTTCACCCCGTCCAGGTAAAGATCATGGCCGTAAAGGTCGTTGATCACGATCGCGGGAAAATCCACCACTTCTAGTCTTCTGATGGCTTCGGGCCCCAGATCCGGATAGGCCACCACCTCTTGGCTGCGGACGCTGCGGGCCAACAGAGCCGCAGCACCCCCCAGGGCGGCCAAATACACCCCGCCCCAGCGAACCAGGGCCTCCTTCACTTCCTGGCTCCGGGGGCCCTTACCAATGAGCACCTTGACCCCGTATTCCAACAGGGCAGGGGTGTAGGGATCCATCCGGTAACTGGTGGTAGGGCCAATGGAACCGGTCACCATCTCCGGTTTTGCCGGCGTGGGGCCAGTGTAGTAGAGGATTTGGTTGCGCAGATCCACCGGCAGGGATTCCCCCTGTTCTAGAAGCTTGCACAACCGCTGATGGGCCGCATCCCTGGCGGTGTAAATCACACCGGAAATGAGCACTTGGTCTCCACTGTGCAGTTTACGCAAATCCTCTTCGGTCACCGGAGCCTTCAGTGGGAAAAGTGACATCGTCCTTCTCCTTCCTAGATTACCCGGGAAGCATGACGGGCCGCATGACAATTCAGATTAATCGCCAGCGGCAACCCGGTAATATGACAGGGATAGGCCTCCACATGGACCGCCAACGCAGTAATCCTACCGCCAAACCCCTGGGGACCGATACCCAGTCCATTGATCCTGGCCAAAAGTTCCGTCTCCAGTGCCGCGTACAGGGGATTGGGATTGGGCGTCCCAAGGGGCCGCAGTAGGGCGTACTTGGCCAAATATGCCGCATATTCAAAATTGCCGCCCAGGCCCACCCCCACCACCACCGGAGGACAGGGATTGGCTCCAGCCTCTTTCACCTGTTCTACAATAATTCCCACCAGGTCCTCCCGGCGGGTGGAGGGGGGCAACATTTTCAGAAAGCTCATGTTTTCGCTGCCGCCGCCCTTGGGGGCCACGGTAATCTTCACCCGGTCGCCGGGCACCAACCGCAGATGGATAATCCCCGGGGTGTTGTCCTGGGTGTTTTCCCGGACCAAGGGATCCGCGACCATGGACTTGCGCAGATATCCTTCCTGGTACCCCTTGGCAATACCCCGGTGGATGGCCTCTTCCAGGCCGCCGCCGGTAAAATGCACATCTTGCCCGATCTCCAAAAACACCACCGCGGTACCGGTGTCCTGGCAAAGGGGGACCCCCGCCTCGGCCGCATAGCGATGGTTCTGCAACAGCTGTCTTAGCACATCTTGGCCCAGGGGCGACTCCTCCGCGGCGATGGCCCTTTCCAGGGCCGCAAGCACATCGTCACCTACCCTGGTGTTGGCTTCAATACACAACTGGGCCACCGTCTCGGTGACCAAATCCACGTGAATCTCCCGCACGGCCTTATCCACGGTTATCGCTCCACTTCATCGGCCCGGGTTAAGAAGCTGCGAAGCTCCCTGCGGGTGGGTAGCCCCTCGGCATCACCGTAGGTGGTGGTAGCGTAAGCACCCACCGCATTGCCCAAGTCCGCGGCATCCCGCAAGCTCAATCCATCCAGGATCCCAGAAAGCAGACCGGCGGCAAATCCGTCACCGGCTCCCACCGGATCTACCACATCCCGAATGGCATAGCCCGGCACAAATCCCACAGGTTTCCCATCCCACACATAACAACCGGAAGCACCCAGCTTCACTACCACCTTCTGCACCCCCAAGTTGCTGGCCGCTTGAACCAAGCTTTCGGGAGTGTCGGTACCGAAGATGATCTCCCCTTCATCAAGTCCCGGCAGCAATAGATCCACCTGGGAGATAATCTCCGTGAGCACCCGCTTTGCTTCCTCCTTGCTCCACAGTTTCAAACGGATGTTGGGATCAAAGCTGATAAATAGTCCGTGTTTACGCGCCAATCGGATCGCCTCAAAAACGGTCTCCCGGCAGGAGTCACTTAAGGCCGGCGTAATCCCAGTGAGATGAAGGATCTTCGCGGAGGCAAAGTAATCCTCGTTCAAAATCTCCGGCGTCAGATGGCTGCCCGCAGAACCGTGACGGTAGTAATACACATTGATCTGCCCGGGCATCCGGCGCTCTTTAAAATAGATCCCCGTGGGACGGAGCGGATCGAACTCCACCTGGGAAACATCCACCCCTTCTCCCCGCAGGCTATTGACTATATAATGACCAAACTCGTCGTCACCCAGCCTTCCGATAAATCCGGCACTATGTCCCAAGCGGGTCAAACCTACGCATACATTAGACTCGGCGCCAGCCACATGTTTGGTAAACTGCGGGACGTACCGCAAGGGACCTGGCACGTTCGGGCTAAATACCACCATGCTTTCGCCAATCGTAATCATCTCAGGCAATTTCATCACCTATCTTTTCCTGAATATTAATCTAGTTTCCATCCCCGTCTTGGACTTGCACTGGGCTTGGGGGAATCAAGCAAGTCCGTCGGCCAGAAGAATTCACCTGACCCGTTGACACCCTTAGCTTACACCTGTTTACGTGAAAGCAAACGATCTAAACATCAATGGCAGATTCCATGATTCTGTACATCCCTGCAATGTGAACCAGATATAACATATTCTATCAGTCACCGGGACTAAAGTCTAGGTTGCGGCCCTTGGGGATTGGCCCTTCCCCTGCCCCACCAAAGACATCATGCGCGGGGACACGGCCTGGGGTAGGCGTGCTTTCCCAGACAGCCCTATGGTATAATGAAACCAGACGGTAGACAAAAGAATGCTTTGGGTCTGGAGTGGAAGGCCGCCATGGGCCTTGAACGGTGGTTTCCCACCCTATGTAGGAGGCAAGGATATGCGTAAGAGTTTGCTCATCCCCATTATTGTCTTGGTCTGTTTAGGCCTATTCATCTTATTCGTGTTTGTTTTGCCGCGTCACCAAGAAGAGGAGTCGGTGTTGGCCCCTTGGAATCAGAAGCCCATCACCCACCTGACCATCGTCCACCAGCAAGATGAGATTGTCCTCACCCTGCAGGAACAGCCCACCACCCAATGGTACATTACCTCGCCTCGCCGGGCCTTAGCGGAATACGGCACGGTGAACCAAATCCTCCAGGGGTTAGCGGCGGTGGGGAAATACGCCACGCCGGTGGAGGACCCGGATCCCGTGGCCCATGGTCTGGACAAGCCTTGGTTGCAGATCTCCTTAGGTGACGCCACAGAACGCACCTTGCTCTCCTTAGGCAAACAGACCTTCAATGGCCGACACTACTATATGTCCCTCGACGATCAGACAGAATACCTGGTGCCCACCCAGGTGATAGACACTTTCGCGTCCGCGGGATTGTCCTTCACCACCCTCCGTTCCAAAAGCATTGTACACTTTTACCCCTGGAACGTGGTAAGCTATTCCCTCGATGGTTTGGGTCCGGAAACCGTCGTTCTTAAGAAATTAGACGATCGAACCTGGGGTCTGGAAGCGCCCTACCGGGATTTGGCCGAATACACCAGGGCCAGTGATATCGTCTGGGAGTACGTAAACCTGCGGGCAACGGATTTCTTCGATGACGTGGAGGATCTGGGGGAATACTCCCTCGATGAACCCGCCCTCACCGTCACCTTCCAGCTGCAGGATGGGACCAGTACCACGGTACTGGTTAGCTCCAAGATCGAGGCAGAAAACGGATTTTACCTGAAAACTTCCGACAGCAACACCGTATACTTCGTACGCAAATACTCCATCCTGCCCCTGGAGCTCACCGTCGATGAGCTGACCATGTCCACCCTCACCCGGTTTAGCCCGGGCGACTTGGATGAGGTCGCTTTCCGGGACGAAACCGGGGAATGGATCTTCGTCCGGGCCAAGGATGCGTGGTATTGTGGCACGGAAGAGGTGTCCTTGGAAACCATGACCGGGCTCCTTAACAGTCTGCAGGGCCTTGCGGTGGAAAAGGCGGACAGTCCGAGTCTGGGCCAGACCAAATGGGAGATCCGCCTGGATCCCACAGCAGATCCCACTCCCATCGTCATCACCATCGATGAAAACTACCGGACTCGGGTGACTTCCCGGTCCAGAATCCTGCAGCTAGATCCCCAGGCGGTGGAGGCTCTGATGGCCCAGTTCAAAGGTCTCGGCGGGTCATAGGGAAGAGTAGTTATCCCCTTTCCCCTTGCGCATCTGGACAAGGTACTTTTCCCCCTCAGGGGACAAGTACCTTTGTTTTTGGGCCTGGTCGTTAAACTGGCGGATAATACCCAAGGCCCTAACCATGGCCGGAGTCTTTTCCTTAGCTACCATCAGACAACGCCCCGTGGGCCACTGGGCAGTCCTGCCCACCCGTCCACTCATCTGAATCAAAGTGCTAGCATCGTAGATCCGAGCCTCATGGGCAAAGAGGATCACCACGTCCACTTGGGGAATAGTGACACCCCGCTCCAACAGGGAGGTAGCCACCAGGATCATCGGATCCGCCTCCCTGAACCTGCGGATCTTCTCTTGGCGTAGGGGATCTGCGGCATAGCAATAGTCCACAGGCCAACCCCGTGTCTTGAGCAATTCCATCAGGGGTTGGGCCATGGCCACGTAGGGGACGAACAGCAACAACCTCCTCCACCGAAAGGTCCGCAGAATTTCCTGATCCAGGGCCCTGATCAACGCCTCCCTTTGCCGCCGACTCTCTCCCCAATGGCACCAGCGCCGGAGCACTATCTTTGGTTCTGGGACGGGAAAACCATGGTGCCTGGCGGAAATGAAGGCCAAGTGCACCTCGCCCCTTTGTCCCCGCCGGATGAGTTCTTCCGTGGGGGTGGCACTCATATAGACCAGTTTGCCTTCGGGCTTGCGGGCCCGCTCCAGGGCCATCTTTAACATAGGCGAGCCCCGAAAGGGAAAAGCATCCAGCTCATCGAGAATCACTAAGTCGAAGGCCCGATAAAACCTCAACACCTGATGGGTGGTGGCCACCGTCACAGAACCTTTGCCATAACGTTCCGGTGTTCCGCCATAAAGCCCCACCACCGGCACTTGGGGGAAGGCTTTAGCGATCCTTTCTCTCAATTCCACCACCACATCCCGTCGGGGCACCGCAAACAAGACACGGCCCCCCCGCATTAAGACCGCCTCCATCGCCGGATAGACCACTTCCGTCTTGCCGGCACCGCACACCGCCCACACCAAACAGCAGGACTGGGAGGGGTCATTGACAAGCTTCAACACTTGCTCCGCGGCCGCCTGCTGCGGCGGAGAAAGCTCGTAACTTAGCTGTAACAAGGGCCCCGACCGGGGAATCAAGCGGTGGAGGGAGGGAAAGGCATAAAGCCACTCACAGCCCCGCAACAGGCCAAGGCTCCGACAATCCGCGCAGGCGGGACAAACCCCCTGGCACCTTTCGCAGGGAATGAGATCAATGGCAGTTTTGTTGCCGCAGCGGTGACACCGCCAACCCTCGGGACCAGCAGTAATGGCAGGAAACATAAGGATCTTTCCTGCTAGGGCCAGCAGATGCAGGTGATCCCGGAAAGCCAGGGGAGCGAAGCCACCGGTCCTTTCCTTCCACCCAAGCACCTCCCCATACCGCAACAGACGCCCTTCCAAGACCGGTGGCACCCCTAGATTGCATGGCACCCGATAGAAAGCGTCTGCAGACACCAAACGAGGTGGGACCAAGGCTGCGGCAACCTGGGGATGTTGGCCGAAGCTGCGGAGCAGTGCCCGGAAGAACTTGGCCGAAGAGGGCCGCTCCCCGCCCTTTTTCAGAAAGAGGGCCGTTTCCTCCTTCACCCACTCCGCCAAATATGCGGGAAGGGGTTGGGAAATACACCACAGGAAAGGAATGCCCTGGCGGGTGAAATAGACGGCATCCAGGGCAGGATTGTGGGAACTGCCCACGTAAATTCGTCCGTTATCTTCTGCAATATATACCACATGGTGGCTTTGGTTCAACGCACCTACAGCTCCTCAAGGGACAACTGACCCTGGTGTCCCTGAAGGAAATCCCGAAGCAGACTGTTGCGCGTTTCGATCTTGTTGTTTTTCACCGCTATGGCCACAGCCTTCTTGGTCCCCACCAACACCACCATCCGTTTGGCCCGGGTCACCGCGGTGTAAAGTAGATTCCGCTGCAGCATGATGAAGTGCTGGGTAGTGATCGGCATCACCACCACCGGGTACTCTGAACCTTGGCTTTTATGGACGGTGATGGCATAGGCCAGGACGATCTGATCAAGATCACTATCCTCGTAGGTCACTTCCTTATACCCATCCTCCGTGGGAAATAGGATCTTCAACAAACGCTCCTCCGGATCCACATGACACACCCGACCGATATCCCCATTGAAGACCAAAGCCTCGTAGTTGTTGCGGATCTGCATAACCTTATCGCCCTTGCGGAAACAGCAACCGCCAAAGGTCAACTCCGGCTGCTGGGGGTTAGGCGGATTGAGGACCGCCTGCAACTGTTCATTCAAATGGTCCACCCCGGTAAGGGTCCGACGCATGGGGCTGAGCACTTGGATATCCCGGATCGGGTGGCAGTTTAGGTACCGGGGCAATCGCTTGGCCACCAGGCCCTTGACAGTCTCCACCACCTGCTCCGGCTCCTCTTGTAGGGTGAAGAAGAAATCGCTACTGTTGCTAAGGAAAGGCATCAATCCCTGATTGATCCTGTGGGCATTCTGGATGATATGGCTTGTGCGCTTCTGACGGAAGATCTCCGTCAGGCGCACCACGTCCACCACCCGCGACTCGATGATATCCCTCAACACGTTCCCTGGCCCCACCGATGGTAACTGGTCCACATCACCCACCAGAATCAAGCGGGTGGGTGGATTGATGGCCTTCAGCAGATTGTTCATCAGCAGCACATCCACCATGGACGCCTCGTCAACGATGACCACGTCGGCCTTTAAGGGATTCTGCTCGTTGCGCTGGAACCGGAACCGACCGGTGGCTTCATCGAGACCGAACTCCAGCAACCGATGGATGGTCTGTGCGTTCTTGCCGGTGGTCTCCTTAAGCCGCTTGGCAGCCCGGCCCGTGGGAGAACAAAGCAACACCTTCTGTTCACCGAGTAACTCCAAAATGACCTTCACAATTGTGGTCTTCCCGGTTCCAGGTCCACCGGTAATTACCAATACGCCAGATTCTAGGGCCTTCAGCACCGCTTCCTTCTGCTGGGGAGCCAAAGTAATATTCTCCTTTTTCTCCACCGCGGCCACCATCGCTTCCCGCTCGGTGACCGAAAGCTGACTCTGTCGGGCGGCCTGCATCAACAACCGAATTTTCCCCGCAACGCTCTTCTCCCCGTAAAACATAAAGGGACGGTAGACTGCGGTGCCCTCCCCATAGGGATGTCTGATCAGTTCCCGGCGGTCCAAAAGCCTTTGTATCGCCTGCTCCGCCACTTCCCGGGGCACCTCCAGCTCCTCTTCGGCCTTGGCGATGAGGTCCTGTTCTTCCAAGAAGACATGTCCGTCCTCCATGGCCGCATCGAGGATATATAACAGTGCGGCTTCTGCCCGTTTGGGATCCCCCAAGGCCACCCCCATGTTCTGGGCAATCCGGTCCGCGGTCTTAAATCCGATGCCAGGGATCTCCCAGGCCAGGCAATAGGGATCCTGCTTCACCCTGGCGATAGCGGCATCGCCAAAATGCTTATAGATCTTCACCGCATAGCCGGGGCTGATCTTATAGCCCTGGAGGAAGACCATTACATTGCGGATCTCCTTCTGGGCCGTGAAGGACTCCTGGATCTTTTGTAGCCGAGCCTGGCCAATGCCCTCCACCTCCAGGAGTCTTTCTGGATGCTTTTCAATGATCTCCAACGTATCCAGACCAAATCTGGCCACGATGCGCTTGGCGGTGGCGGGACCAATGCCGCGGATCATGCCGGATCCTAGGTAACGCTCGATCCCCGCCTTGGATTTGGGCAAGCTCTGCTGGTATTCTTCTACACGAAACTGACGACCGTATTGAGGGTGGGTATACCAATCCCCCTGCAAAACGAAGGACTCCCCCACTTCCACCGCCAGGAAACGACCCACCACGGTAATCTGCTCCTTTTCACCGTGGGGTAGGAAGCGGAGCACCGCATAGCCGTTCTCCGGGTTATAGTACGTGATGCGCTGAACCGTCCCCTCAAGCGTGGTCAAGGAATTACCTCCCTGTACGGTATATTTATCTACATCTGTAGAGTCGACAACCACATTGGAATGACTTCACCTTTGGGCGTCTGATCGTATAGCAGTAGGGGGTCATCTGTCTCGCGTCCCTGCCTTTGGCTAGCCGCGGTTATGGCCAGACAAGTCAATCCCCAGTTCAGCAAGTGGTACTGGCCCCGAAATGGCCCCAGGAAAGCACTCCTGCATCATTCTATCCAGCAATAGCCCGCTTGGCCGGCCCACTTAATTCTAGCATTGTCGCGCAACCAGGCCCATATGAACCGGATGACCAGTGGACCACTCCTTCCCCCGGTCGAGGTGAAATCTGTCTGGATTGTGACAGTACACAAAAGCCGTTGACTTTTGCATGTCTTTGTCCAGTGTACCGTAACCATCCCTAACGTGCAAGAGTCCGAAACGTAGTATGAGGAGTGCTGCAAATTCCTAGGGCTTGGATGATGTCTCCGGCTATTCTTTTCAAGTGGCATGCTGACTCTCTCCGATCCAGCTCTCCTCCCTCTATTTATTTGACTACTTACATCATGGATGCCTTACTGGAATACTGTTTGCTCACCAACCATTCCTCTTGCACTACGATAAAGGAATTTTCTGGATGCTACCGAATATGTCAAAGGGAAGTCCACTATAGAGGACACAGTATTGTCAATTGCTGAAGTCATGAAGGTGGAAGAAGCGCTCAAGTACGGGGAGATTCTGTTCAGGGTTCAGTACGGTACATCGGTTTTGTAGATAAGTACGAACGGACAAGCGTTGTTAGCCTAACCAGGCGTCCTCGGCGGGTTTTCAATTGTGCTATCAATTGGTAGCATATTTTCTTTTCTTCTTGTATACTATAGAGGCAGAGAGGACCAGGGAATGCCGAAAGCTCCTGCATCGGTGTTCGAAATCGAAAGATTCTTGGGCCAAGTGAGGAAAGAAATCGCAAGAGGAAGATGCATATTAGTTGACCGACAAAAGAATATTGCTGACATTGCTCGTCTTGGGTTAAACTGGAAATATGAGATTTGCGCACTTACGTACCAGGACTATGACAAAGGACCAGAACCTGACCATTCCGGAGAAGGTGACGTATGGGTCTTTGTTCCGGAAATTGAGGGTACTTTGGTCTACATCAAGCTGAAGCTTGACCCTAGGTGTGGGGTAAAGTGTATATCCTTCCATAAGTCGAACGGTCCTATTACACTTCCATATCGCAACGTTTGGAAGGAGGGTACGCCATGATCACTTACTGTCCCACGTGCAATACCGATAGAGAGGCTACCGTCTATAAAAGAGAAGAGACCTACCCCGTTAAAGGGGAACCAATTACCATCATTGCAGATGTGGTGGTGTGCAATGTCTGCGGTGACACCATCTATGATGACGAACTTGATGGGAAAAACCTGGAAAGAGCGTATGCTGATTACCGGAAGAAGCATGGCCTCTTGTCTCCGGAAGACATAAAGCAAATTAGGGCCAAATATGGTTTGTCGCAGAGGGGCATCAGTGCTTTGCTCGGCTGGAGTCCAACGACAATTGCGCGTTACGAAACTGGAGCTATTCCGAGTAGGCCGCACAATGACCAACTAATTCGATTTCGTGACGATCCCTACTATGCCCGTAAACTGTACAATGAGAACAAGGATAAGCTCAACCGGTTAGAAGCAAAGAGAGTTGTTGAGGCCTTTGATTCGATGGGTTCCTCATGCCACATTGCTAGAACAATGGGGGATTCCCTTTCTCGGTGTTACACGAATAAGGATCCGGTCTACGTTGGCAACAAGGTGTTTGATATTGATAAGCTGACGAACATGGTGATCTTCTTTGTGTCCGAGATGAAAGGTGTTGTAAAATCGAAGCTTCTTAAACTGCTATGGTATGCCGACTTTCTCTGCTACAATAGGCACGGGGAGTCTATCAGTGGTACAGCGTATGTACACAACTACTACGGACCTATCCCCGAGCATCACGAGACACTTATCGCTTATCTTTGCGAGGAAGGTGCTATAGAGATAAAGCCCTATGATGGCCCATATGAGGGAGAGTGTATCGTACCTGCGGTCGAGTTCGATAGGGAGTTGTTCTCTGAAAGCGAACTTGAGGTATTGGAAGACGTGCTGGAGAAGTTCAGGAACGCCACCGCAAAAGACCTTACGGATTATTCCCATAGCGAGGACGGGTATAAGATGACTGAAATGAAGCAACTGATCCCGTACACCTATGCCGACTCTTTAAGGGCTTTGCATTGACTCTAGGTGGCTACACAAAAGGTTGAGCAGAAAGAACCGATTAGCCCCTATCCTCTCACGCCACTGTACGCACTGTCGCTCACGACAGCAAGTTTGACAAAACTGATGATATCCTACCCGTGTAGGCGTATGAACGCGCAACCGGCATGGGATGCTCCCACGCCGGTTGTTGGCTTTTTCGTTTGTCTAGCGCCGGCTTGCAATTCCCCGGTCACCTAGCCAAGGGTTCCCAGGCCTCTCACCGCCTGCCGGTCTTCGAAATACGAAGTATCCATCTAGTCTGCGCGCACATAGGTCAGGCGGCCGCCACCGGCAAAATGGGTTTTCCAGTATTCCCCCTCCAACATCATGCCCGTCTCCATAATGCGCCCCGCATTCTCCGACGCCACAATGCACCGCACTTGATTGACCGTCACCCGCACCAAAAGACCCACGCCCATGATCCGTCCCGAAGCATTCTTGAAGAAAATGAGATCCCCTGGGCGTAACTCCTCCAAGGGTTTGGGCACAATATTCCAGTTGAACAGAGCATAACTGTTAACATCGGAAACCGGCACAAAACCACGGTCACTTTGGTAACGGAATTTGAGATCGGGGATAACCTCCCGGTAACAGTTAACCACCAGACCGGAAGCATCTAACCCTAGGTTCTCAATGGACTCACCACGAATCAGGGCCTCCTCAAGCTCGGCCCGGGTGGTCCTGCCTCCCAAAAGATAGGGCATCCCCGTATACTGTTGTCCCTGATATGAATAGGCAAACTCGGCATAGTCGTAGGCAACCTGCAAGGCTTGTTCCGCTTGGGCCGAGGTAACCTGAACAATCTCCATCGCCTGCACACCACTAGAAAACAACAGGATTATGGCTACTGTTACAATACCGAATGGACCTCGCATCCTCAAATTACCTCCAAGGGTTGTAATGGTATGCCTTTCCCACATCATAGCACAATTGGGTAACCATTGCACCTAGACCCCTAGCTCCACAGCCTCAAGGGTCCCGCCAATGTAACCGGTGACCGACCTTGATAGCCTTTCGGGCAATGGTCCCCGCAGGCAGCTCCAGAACAAAATGACCTCCCAGCACCAGCGGCCCCACCCGGTTGGGAGGAAAGCCCGTCAGCATCTTGCAGACGGTGCCGTCCCGGTACCCGTAGATCACATCGATAGAAAACCCCATGCCGAAGGTATGGATGTTACAGCAAGGCACAAGGAGCATGCCCTGATCCGGAGCCAGGTCCTTCCGACCAAGCAGGCCCCGCAAACGCCACCAAGGCCGATCCGCCACCCAGATCCGCGTGCCTACGGTCTGGCCCGTGCTGAGATTAACAACCTCAACGGTCCGCACCGAAACACCCCCAGCAGTTCCAACCCCGATTTACGGGAAATATAACTATACTTTACCCTACGATTACCATACTACCACGCTATAGCAACGGAATCAACGCAGAGCCTTCCGTAGTGAAACCCGGGACAAGATAGCGCATACCCCTTTTTCACCGTCAAGGGGGCCTACAGAATTCGGAACCAGTGGATGGCTCACATTTCTGGATCAATGGAATGACGTTTTCGGAGAAAAGAAAACCCCAAGAAGCAGCACCTTGAACACTGAGAAAGCATACAAAAAGGGAAGAATCTCACCGACATACTCTGTGGGTCAGAGGGGGAAACAAAGCCTTAACAATGGCTTCTCCACGATCGGGACAATCGAAGAAGAAGGCAGAACGCGGCAGGAAAGGGTTGGCGACGTAGCCCCATAGAATTAATAGCGGGGACAACGCCCAGCGTTGGCCGCCATCAACGCCTGCATCATCCCCGCTACACTTATATCCACATCTCCAAGGCGCTCTGGGTTTGGATCTTGCCTAATCAAACTCGCCTTCCCGAAGAGCCAGCACCGCTGCCTGGGTACGATCCTGAACACCAAGCTTACGGAGCAAATTGGTGATGTGGTTTTTCACCGTCTTTTCAGAGAGAAACAGCTCTTGGGCGATCTCCCGGTTGCTCTTCCCATCCACGATGCCCCGTAGAACCTGCATCTCCCGGCGGGTCAAAAGACCAGCAAAGGAAGATGGACCTTTCTTACCAGACTTGAGGGCACCGGTTAGGGGTTCTTTGTTTTGGGCTGCTGCCAACACAGCACTAATAAGCTTATCTGGGGTTATGTCGTTGCGCACAAACCCGGCAATACCGGCATAAAAAGCCCGGGCCAGTGTATCGGGACTGTCCTTGGGAATCAACCCCAACACAAAGACTTCCTCGAGGGCCGAGGCAATACGCGCCGCGAACAGCTGAACGTTTTGGACAGACCCATCACTGAGATTAACCACCATCACATGGGGCTTTAAGGTGTTGGCGCTGGCCACAGCCTCTTTGACGCTGGTGGATGTGCCCACAACCTCGATGCGAGGATCACTGTTCAGGATTGCCTCTAGCCCAGCCCGCATAATGTGGTTAGGTTCACAAATCAGTACCTTGGTAGGGGCCAACACCCTTCGCCTCCAGTTCGCTCCTGTGCTCAGTCTGTCTGGCCCTCTCTTGGAGAAATATCGGTATCCTCCTTCGTTAGTTTAGGGCCAGACGAGGAATCTACCCATGACTTTCCCCTGGAAATCCCAAAGCTAACAATCCTGATTCCCGGGGTCCGGTGACTGTTCAAATACATCTTCGACTTTCAATGTAGAGTTCATTTCTTCCAAGTGCTTCTCGATCTTCTTTGAGATCTTATCAAGGCGGCTTTGCGTAAGCTCCAGTTCCAGCAACAATGCTTCTAGTTTTACGTCTCTCAATAGTTTCACCCACTCACCCAACACAACTACCTTGCCCGTAGACCTTAGACAGGATTGACTTTCAAGCCAGCATCAATAGAGTTTTGCAGATTCCCTCAGGATATATGCGCGCAGGATGAACACCTTACAAGATGAAAATTTAACCAACGCAATTACATGAGTGCATGCTAATGGAAAAACCGACAAGAATGCCTCTTCTTGGGCGTATCCGTATTAATTATAATCAAACGGAAAGCGAAAGCCAAGAAAGGTACTGCATATTTATACTAGCAGTTTTTAGCAAGACCCCCAGCCCTGATTTCACCATACCGGTCAACTGTCCAAGCCCAAGCCCGCGCTTATCCAGAAACAGGCTCCCAAAGTGGGAACCCGTTGAACCATCATCACCTTGGGCTTCAGTCCCTATTCTGGCCTTCAACCAAATCCCAACTGATGCAGGAGCATCCCACTTGAATCCAAGTCATCAGATGGATGCCTTGGCCTCTGGGGCGACGAACTCAATGCTGTTTACGTAGATCGTAAACCAATCTCCATTTCGATCAGTTTTCGGGGCATTGGGTATGCGGTGGGGCACTGCACCGGTCAAAGGAACGAACCACTCCCAGCCGATATCCTCCATCCCTTTGTCTCCGTTTACCTAACCGTTAAACACCAACTCACCTCACATCGGCTGCGGGAGGACGGAGAATCAGGTAAACCTCTTCTTTCTCCATCAGCAGGTTTTTGGCCTCCACTTCATAAATATCCCCTTCCAGCGGGTGGATAGCCTCATGGA
Source organism: Bacillota bacterium (assembly GCA_012839765.1). Classification (NCBI taxonomy): domain Bacteria; kingdom Bacillati; phylum Bacillota; species Bacillota bacterium. The sequence continues at coordinate 74,978 of DUMW01000031.1, read as the reverse complement.
ATCCACTACGGGTTTCAGGAGGAGATTAAGGGGAGAAATGGTAAAATCCGCAGGAAACGAGATTAGTCACCACCTCGTCCCTGCGGTTCTTTTCAGAAGAGGCTTGGCAAGAAGATAGGAACCAACTCATAGATCCGTCGCGTGTATGAAACGGTGGTCCCGGAGGGTTTTGATCCACTGTTCCCTCACGAAACTATTGATCTGGATCCGAGCATCACCCCAGCCCAGGTCTTCGTACCGAGTCCCCCGGTAATCCTGACTCATATAGTTAAAGCCTTTGATTTGGGGATGGGCAGCTAGAAAAGCAAAGAACGGCTCAAACCACAGTTCCCAATCTGCCTTCCCATCGGCAAAGCCTGGATCGGCATCGTCCGGGGTTAGGTGGGCATCCACCGCCGCCACTTCCGACAGGAAGACCGGTTTCCCGTGCCGTCGCGCCATCTCCAGAAACTGCACAGCCCGCTCATAGGGACTCTCTTGGACCCGAAGACTACCACGTCCTTCCCGTCGTCCCCCCTCCATACCCCGGAAGAGAGGTTCGGCATCGGGATCGAAATAGGTGTGGTAAAACAGATCCAGGCCAAACCAATCTACATAGTCGTCCCCCGGATACCAAAGGGGCTGGCCGTCGGAATCCAGGGCATCGAAGTCACCGGGCCCATTGGGCTCATAGCACCAGATGGTGGCGAAGTTGTCCGCGCCCTCCTCCCGCAGGAGATCTACAAACTTGCGGAAGGCCACTGGATACACCCCCGGGTGATAGCCATTCCAGGCACCGTTGAACTCAAAACCGATCCGCACAAACACCGGATCACCGTAATCCCGGATCACCCGGCCCACGGTCCGGATCAAGTCGTCGTATCGATCACTTAGGGCGATCACATCATCCACCGGTTCACCATCCCCGATGCTCATAGAAAAGGACAAATGGGGAATCCGTCCTGCAGCCCTGACCCGTTCCAGAAACTCCCGGATGGTCCGTTCCAGGTACCGAGGTCTGGTCCCGGGGACGGCCGCATGTATGCCCTCCACCGCGGGATAAAGGTCAGGATCCCCCAGGGCCGCAATGTAAGCATCCACGTCTGCGGTATGGGGTGAGGCCCCATGGTAGACCCGTCCCTCTGGAGGCTCTAAAAAAGCAAGATTAGACCCTGTACCATTGGTAGGTTCCAGCGGTGCGGAACCTTGGGCCTGGACCGCCACACTGAAAAGAAGGAAACAGACCAGTGTGACCAAGCAGACAGATGGCAGCGGTACTCTCTTGATGCATTCCCTGTTCTGGAGAACGGCACCCCTTAGGTTCTCTGTTATCTGCGTCACCAAAAACCACTTTTTCTTCTGCATTATGTTCAACCCCCTATTAACAAGCCAAGCCTGCACAAGGCCCCTTAGTTCACAACCTTTCCCGTGCCAACATAAAACCCTAGCCCGATGAACCCCACTGGACAACGAAACTACCGCGGGCAAACAAGACCTTAACAACAGCATACGCTTCGTCTTTTAAGAAACTGTTAACCTTTCCAGATTTCACAGTATTCTCACCACAGACCTTTGAACGCTAGAGGAGACGCCAAGACGGGCCGGCTGAAACGCGCTAGGGTAAACAAAGAAAGGACGAATAGCCGACTTTTTTCGCCTGGTCTTGGCCGGGAGACGGTGGGGAAGCTTGTATGTGGATAACCAAAACACCGCTTGAATGATAATACCAGAAAGAACTAATAAGGACCTTGGGCATCATCCGCGGATAGAAAAGCACGTCTGGACACCTTGCCACCAGCTTCACACATACGCTTCCGGGCGGTACAAAAGGAAAGTGTTCAACGGGAATAGTCCTTAACCGGTGCAGGTGCCCAGTCGACTTCTCCTTTTAGGGGATGGGGATACCCGAAGGACATGGATCACCGCAGAGTAATATCCAGCTGCCTTTAAACGGTGCAATCACCGGATAGACTAACGGTCCTCATTGTTCAGTTCCGGACAGTACTGGAAACCTGTTGCCGCAGCAGCTCAGCTTTGTCGATCCTCTCCCAGGGCAAGTCCAAATCCGGCCGGCCGAAATGACCATAGGCCGCCACCTGACGGTAGATGGGCCTTCTTAAATCCAAGTCCCGAATGATCGCCCCGGGCCGCAGGTCAAAGTTCTTGCGGACCAACGCCGTAATCTCCCCATCGGAGATGATCCCGGTCCCAAAGGTGTCTACCATGAGGGAAACCGGATGCATCATCCCGATGGCATAGGCCACCTGGATCTCACACCGGCTAGCCAAGCCCGCAGCCACGATGTTCTTGGCCACATACCGGGCGGCATAGGCGGCACACCGATCTACCTTGGTGGGATCCTTGCCCGAGAAGGCCCCGCCCCCATGTCTGGCCATACCCCCGTAAGTATCCACGATAATCTTCCTTCCCGTCAGGCCCGCGTCACCCTGGGGACCACCAATCACGAACCGGCCGGTGGGGTTAATATGATACTTCGTCTCCCCATCCACCAAGTCCGCTGGTAGAAGTGGGTTAATCACATGGTGCAAAAGATCCCGCTCCAACTGTTCTCTGGTAATCTCGGGGCTATGCTGGGTGGAGACCACCACCGTATCAATCCGCACCGGTCGGTCATCCCGATACTGCACCGTCACCTGCGCCTTCCCGTCGGGACGCAGATAGGCCAGCTCCCCGGACTTTCTCACCTGGCTCAGCCGCTGGGCTAACCGATGGGCCAGGGCAATGGGCAAAGGCATCAGTTCAGGGGTTTCATCGCAGGCGTACCCGAACATCAGGCCCTGATCCCCTGCCCCCAGGTATTCCAGTCTGGAGTTGCCGTCCACCTGGTTGCGCACTTCCAAGGCCCGCTGCACACCCATGGAAATATCTGGCGACTGCTCATCGAGGGCGACCAGCACCGCGCAGGTGTCAGCATCAAACCCGTATTTAGCCCGATCATAGCCGATCTCCCGAATGGTGTTTCGGACCAGTTTGGGGATGTCCACCTGGGCCACGGTGCTGATCTCTCCCATCACCAGGACCATCCCTGTTGTAACGGCCACCTCGCAGGCCACCCGCGCCTCGGGGTCCTGGGCGATGATGGCATCCAGGATGGCATCGGAAATCTGATCACACATTTTGTCCGGATGACCTTCGGTCACCGATTCAGAAGTAAACAAGAAATCCCTTTTGCCTGTCAACATTTTGACCTCCATACAAAAATGACCTCACCGCGCTTACGGATGAGGTCAACTAGTTTTGCTATAGTAATCTCATCTCTCAGAACGGTTACCATTCTGCAGGATTTAGCACCTTGTGGGATTATTCCACCGGTTGCCGGGTTTCATTGGGCCAGTCCCTCCACCACTCTCGATGAGCCTTTATTCACTTGTCCTTTCCTATCCTATCACACTGCTGGAAAGCAGTCAATAACCCTCAAAACAACCGCTAAACCGCTCATCTGGCATCTTTACCTAGCACCCTCGGGCTTTTCCAGGACAAAAACGATGAAGTTGGGTACACGCATCTCATCATCCAAATCCGGATACGGAACCAACTGCTCCTCGGTCACCGTCGGTTCGATCAGCCTTACCAGGGAAAAGCCTGTCTCAATAAAGCTATTGATACACGTTGACAGGGAACGGTGGAAATTAGTGAACTCTACCCCCAGCATGGTCCAGTGCCGTTCCCCTTCGTCGAAGTAGTCGTCTAGGATCACGTGGAGCTTATTGCCCTGATCGTCCCGGTACCACTTTCCCGAGGCGGACCGCATGGGGTGCAGATTGGCAATTACGAACCGACCGCCCCCCTTAAGCACCCGGAAGATCTCCCTTGTATTAGCAGCAAAGTCCGGAAGGTCACAGTGATTAAGATATGAAACGGCCAGATCAAAGGTTTCACTTTCCAGGAAACTCAGATCCTGGACATCCGCCACTCGGTATTCGTCTCTTTGGGACTGCAATTGCCGGGCGGCTTCGATCATAGGCGGACACAGATCCAAACCCAGTACATAGGCGGCGCCCCGTTCCACTAGCATCCGGCAAAAGCGCCCTTCACCACACCCAGAGTCCAAGACCCGTAAGCCCGTCACAGTCCCACAGGCCTCCAGCATCACCGCGTCCAACATACCCGCCCGCACCGAGTTTTTCCCCTCCCGGCACTCCCTAATCCAGGCCGGAGCCAGGGCGAGCCACTCCTGTCGCAATCTGTTCCGATCCACCATGACTTCCACTCATCCTCCCATGGCATTTGGAAGAATCCTCTGTGGAGGGGATGACCCCTTGGCTTGCGGTCATCCCCTCCATCGGTCCTTTATCCTCCAAAGCCAACGGCTACCGAACCCACTATACCCTATTTCCAAATTCCCGTCGACCCAAAAGAAACTACTCATTTCCCCCCTTTGGAGATAACGTACCGTAGGAAGACAAACAGCACCGTGGTCACCGCGAGGAAGATAGAAACCACCAGTTCCACGGTATGGATAGAGATGGAGGTCACATGGAAGATTGTCTTGTTGAGAACCAAGAGGATATACAACAGGAAGAGCAAAATCGAGTAGATGGAAACCATCCAGGAGAACAGACGGTGTTCCATCGCCGGCTCCCAGCGGGACGGGGTAGGGAGAAAATAGGCAAAGAAGGAAAAGAAGACAAAGAAGATGTACTGCGGTTCCCCTTGGGAAGACTTAAGAAAACCCAAAAAGCCCAGGAAGCCCAGAAAGCCCAACCAGTTTATCCGCTTCTGCCACGCCATCTCATTTCCTCCTTATATGGAAAGTGCTGTCAATAGTATACCAACTTTTCGTCGCCGACACAATTCAGAACAATAGAGGAAAACCGCCTTAGAATAAAGGCAAGCCCTGCACAAAAGGCTTGCCTCTAGAAAGCCACCCTAAAACTGGGACAGCTTGCGTTCCTTGGTCAGCAGCAAAGTCACGGAGAAGATCGCCACCGCAAACCCCAATTGGATCAACATACTGCCGTAGATAGGCCGGAGGGTGCTAGGATTGAGCTTGGTGAGGCTTGCGGTTAGATCACAGGCCCGGACAAACCAATAGGACGGCAGGAATCGGGCCACCGCCAGGACCGAGTCGCTCATGAAGGCCTGGGGAACGAAGACTCCGCCCAGGAAGTTCATGCCTATAGAAAGAACGTTCACCACTCCCGGCTGAATGTTGCGGTTCTTCACAAGGCTACCCACCATAAAACCAATGGTGGCACAAACCACCGCAAAGATTACTGTATTCAGGGCATACAACCCCAACAGGTTCATGGGAAGAAGGCTCTTCCGACCATAAAGGAGCAGACCCGGCAAGAAAACCAGTATCCAAGAACCCAAAGCAAAGACTCCATGGCCCAGGAACAATTGCAGGTGCATCTGCCGCCGGGGTAGGGGCGCACAGTAGTTGCGTAAAAGCAGGTCCCGTCGGTTAAAGGCCAGCATCACCGTACTGACGCCCATGGTGATCATACCCAACAAAGCATAGGCACTGTAGCGGAAATAGAAGGAATAGGGCTTGTCGACAGTGCTGGAGGGCCCCTCCCCGTAAAGGCTTACCCGGGTTTCCACCCGTAAGTCCCCGAGGGTCGCCTGAACCAGTTGTCCCGGGGAACCCTGGGGGCCATAGTCCCGGTATAACCGCAGAGTATTGAGAAACCTGTTTACCGCCAGGTCTACGTAGAAACTGGTGGAGGAGGCGGGCACAATCACCTTTTCGATCTGCACCTTTTCACCAGCCAGGAAACCTGCGGAAAACCCTGCAGGAATGATAACCACATATTCCACACTGCGATAAAAAAGCGCATCCTGCAAAAGCTGGGGGTCATCGGGATAGGACATTAACCGAAAGGTCTGGTCTAGATAGTCCACCAATCCCTGGGCAACAATTCCCTCGGTATCCCGGTTAATCACGGCGATGGGGACCTTGGTGGGAGTGAAATACTGGGTCGCCTCCTCCGCGGGGCCCACCAGCAGGGCGATGCTCAGAAAGACCCCAAAGGGAATTACCAAGGAACCTATGGAACTACGGATTACCTTCAGATAGGCTTTAAATACTTGCATACCGTTCCCTCCTCAGCCAGAAAAAGCTCACCAAGCTCATCACCAAAGAAAGCAGCAACAGCATCCCGATGTTCATGAAAAAGCGCCGATGGGTATCGTAAACGTAAAGACTGTAAAAGGCATCGGTGATCAGGGCCGCCGGATTAATGAGGGACAAAAAGGGAAGCGAGCGGTCCACAATGTGTTTCATCTCCACATACATCAACCCGCTGAGGAAACTCATCAACATGCTAACCCCGATGAGAACCCCCACCTTAACCCCCTCCCCACCGGGAAGAACGGTACCGATAAGATTACCCAAAGACACCCCGACAAGACAGCCGGCAAAACAGGTCAGCAGTACGTAGCCCGTTTCACTGCCGAACTGGATCCCCAGCCCCAAGGCCATATAGGCTAGCAGAATTAAGACTTCCCCGAAACTAGCGGTCACCACCGCCGCGGTATCCGCCAGAACCACCTGCAGTTTATGGGTAGGGGCCACACTGCGGCGGGCACCCTCGGGCGATAGATCCGCCTGGATGTCTTTAGTGTTCCGCAGGCCCCAAAACCCGCTGTAAAGGCACGTCATGGCAATCAAGGCATAGAAATAAGTGAGCACGGTCTCGGGCACCGCGTCGGAATAGGCCACCTGGCGGGTGTACTCCTGCTGGTTGCCCAGGCCCGCCAAAAGTTCATTCAATACCCCGGCGTTTTCCTTCACAATTCTTGTCACCGTCTCTCCGGTCTGGAGGTACTGATCAAGGATCCCTTTCAGGATGCTTTGTTTAAGTCCGGGCCCCTTCACCACCAACTCCAGACCATCGGTTACCCGGATCAGGCCCACCACTTTGTCTTCCTCCAACATCTTTTCTGCTGTGGCTTCATCCACCACCGCCAAGTCCAAAAGCTGCTGCTCCCCCGACTGGGAGAGGTTATCCAAAAGATCCCGAAAGGCCACCTGGGTCCTGTATGCTGGGTTATCCACTACGGCCACTTTGATGGGCTCAAAGCGCTCAAATTCCGTGGTCAACCGTCCGAAGGCAAAATAAAACAGGGTGGCCAACACCAAAGAAAAGAGCAAAGTCCAAAAAACCAGCATCCGGTCACGCAGCAGGCACTTCAGGCGGTAAAAGTACAAAAAGGCAAACATTCCTACCCCTCCCTAATCCCGCAGTTGGCGGCCGGTGATCTCTAGAAACACGTCGTTCAAAGTAGGCTGGGTGGAAAACACCCGATTGAAGGAGATCTCCCGGGACTTGAGGTAATCCAATAGGTGGAGCAAATTGTGCTGCCCCCCTTCAAAGTGCACCAAAAGATGATTATCCGCGAAGGTGGCCCGGGTCACATTGGGCAGTTGCCGGATCTGGGCTAGATCTTCGGGGGGGAGGAAATAGACTTCAACATTGATGCGCTCCCCGTGGTTGATCATCCCTTTCAATTCCTCGGTGGTCCCTTCGGCCACGGTCTTCCCCTGATCCATGATCACCACCCGGGTGCACAGTTGCTCCACCTCCTCCATGTAGTGGGAGGTGTAGATGACAGTGGTACCATGGCGGTTCAGCTCCTTGATCCCCTCCAGGATTTTATTACGACTTTGGGGATCCACCGCCACCGTGGGTTCGTCCAGGATCAACAGTTCCGGTCGGTGGGCAATGCCACAGGCAATGTTCAGTCGGCGAAGCAAGCCCCCCGAAAGCTTCCGGGGATAGGTCCGCCGGAAGTCGTCGAGTCCCACAAACTCGATGGCCTCCTGCACCAGTTTCTTCCGGGTCGCCGCGTCCTGCACATAAAGGCCGCAGAAGTAGTCTACGTTTTCTTCCACCCGCAATTCATCAAAGACCGCCACGTTTTGCATCACAATCCCGATCCTCTGCTTAATCTCATAGGCATCGGGCCGCATGGGCTGCCCAAAGACTTCAATGGTGCCCTTATCATATTTCAACAAAGCCAAGATGCAGTTGATGGCCGTGGTCTTACCGGACCCGTTAGGTCCCAGAAGGCCCACAATCTCTCCCCTTTTCACCTGGAGGTTAAAGTGGTCCAGGGCCAGCACATTGCCGTAGCGTTTCACCAAGTTTTCCACCCGTACCAGCATAGTTGCTCCTCCTTTTCCTTACCTAGCCCCATTCTACTAAAAGGCAGCCTTCCTAAGAAGTAACGAAGATCAAAAGCTTCCATGACAATTGTCACAGGAGAAATTGCCCCCCACCGGGGGATATGCTAATCTGGTAACAAAGGAGACGTGATCATGGGAGTCTTGCTGCGGCTAGTATTGCTGGCCTGCTGTATTACCCTGCTGCCAGGACAAGCGGAGGATGTGAGCGCAGTGGTGGCGCTCCTTGCGGCCTTGACCAGCAGCGCGTTAAATGGTTATCTGCAAGCAAAGCCCGTCCTTGGTGTCACTTTGGGCCTGTACATCCTCGCCTGCATGCTCTGGCCCCCTTTCGGCCTATTTGTCCCCTTGGTGTGCTATGACGCCCTAGTGATGTTCCAGGCCACGGACCGACCGGGCTGGCTTCTGGCCGTCATCGGTGCTTTCGGCGTAACGGTGGTCAATCTGCCGGTGGCCACAGGACTCTCGGTGGGGGCTTTACTGGGGGTAAGCTATCTATTGGCCTATTACACCGTGGCCCTAGAAAAGAACGATAAGATGGCCAGGACCCTCCGAGACAACGCCCATGAGCTAACCCTGTTGCTCCAACGTCAAAACCAAGAGCTGTTAGCTAAACAGGATTACGAAATTCGCCTGGCTACCTTAAACGAACGAAGCCGCATCGCCCGGGAGATCCATGATCATGTGGGACATCTTCTTTCCCGATGTCTTTTGCAGGTAGGTGCTTTACTGGTCACAAAACCCCACGGCCCCCACCAAGAAAGCTTAACAATGATCAAAGACACCCTCGCCCAGGCCATGGAACAGATGCGAAAAAGCGTCCATGATCTGCACGCTGAATCCTTCGAACTGCGGACCCAGGTGGAAGCCTTGGTCCAGGAGTTCACCTTCTGCCCCATTCGCCTGGACTATCGCTTGGAAAGGGAGCCGTCGAAGGACATCGCCTATTGTTTCCTGGCGGTGATCAAAGAGGGCTTGAACAATATCATGCGTCACTCCGGGGCTACCCAAGCCACCCTCATGCTTTTGGAACACCCGGCCCTCTATCAGCTCATCCTGCAGGATAACGGTGCTGGGGCCCGTCCGGATACTGGACAGGGACTGGGTCTAAAGAGTATGCTGGAACGGGTTCAGACCCTGCAGGGTCAAATGACCATCGACCAAGAGGGGGGCTTTAGGATCTTTATCTCCATTCCGAAGGGAGGCAAAACCCGTGAAGGTTCTCATCATCGATGACGACCCCCTGGTGTGCCAAGCATTGAAGACCATCCTGGAGGCAAACCCAGACCTGGAAGTGGTGGGAGTAGGTTACGACGGCCAACAGGCCATCGCGCTTTTCTCCAAACTACAGCCCGATGTCCTACTGATGGACATCCGGATGAAGGGGACCTCGGGACTGACCGCTTGCCAAGAAATCCTGCGCCACCATCCCCAGGCCCGGATCCTGTTTCTCACCACCTTTTCCGATGATGAATATATCCTCCAAGCCCTCAAACTGGGCGCCAAGGGATATATCCTCAAACAGGATTTCGAAGGGATTGTACCCGCGCTGAAGGCGGTCCATCGAGGCCAAAGCGTCTTCGGGGAGGCCATCATCACCAAACTGCCTACCCTTCTAAAGGAGGACAGACCAAGGGATCTCCGCCAGTTTGACATCACCGAACGGGAACAACGGATCATTGAACTGGTGGCTCAGGGATTAAGCAACAAAGAGATCGCTCAGACTCTGCACCTGAGCGAAGGGACGGTACGCAACTATCTAAGCACGATCCTGGAAAAACTAGGGCTGCGCGATCGCACCCAGTTGGCAGTCTTCTTCCTCACGGGGAAGTGAATAGTAAAAAGCCGCGAAGGAAAAGACCCTTGTACGCGCCTAATGCCGATCTTCAGGATTAACCTTTTCTAGTTTTACCACCACCGGGCGGTGATCCGATGCTTGGGCATCGATGACCTGATAAGCCTTGGGTACAAGATCAGGGGAAAGATAGACGCGATCGATCCGGGCCCCGGTGGAGGAAGAACTGGGGAAGGTACTCCCTTGGGGATCAAACAGGCGGCCGGCATCCACATAGTGTTCCTCCAAAAGCCACAGGGAATCTTCCCTTTCCGCATTCCAATCCCCCAAGAGGATCACCGGCCCCTCAAGCCTGGTGGTGTATTCCAAGATCGTTTGGACATGGCTCAACCGTTCCTGGGCCTTCAGCCCCAGATGGGTCACGATCACGTTCACCAGGCCGAACCCCGGCACATCCACCACCGCATGGAGGAAAGACCGATCCTCCTGCGTACCAATCTGGGGCAACCGGTGATTGGACACCTCTACAATGGGGTATTTGCTCAACAGGGCATTGCCGAAATAGCCGTTCCAGATCCGGGACAGGGCCGGGCCATAGGCGTAATACATACCCAATCCTTCGGCCAGGGTCCGCACTTGATCCTCATGCAAGGAGCGCCGGGCATACCGGACATCCACCTCCTGCAGGCCGATCAAATCCGGCAGACCCCCTTGGATCATCGCCCGTTGGGTGGCCTCCAGATCCAAAGTACCGTCACTGTCACGCCCATAGTTGATGTTATAAGTCATCACCGTAAGGGTGGTGACAGGTTCCTGGGGCAGCTCCTGTAGGAAGCTTCCCGAAAGGGCAGGCAGGGGCCCGGACGTCCTATGTAAACAGGCCACAAGTAAGATGAGAACCGCCACGATCCCTCCCAGCTGCTTCCAAGTCAAGGAAACCCCTTCTTTCGTAGTAGTATGTTTTCTTTTTTCCATAACCCTATCCCCTTTCCTGCAAGAATTGTCTGGTAAGTCCCATTTTGCAAGGTTGGGCTGCTTTCTATCCTTGGTGAGGGCCCCAAAGGATTTTGCCAAAATCCGTCGTACTAGTCACGTAAGGGAGAAAGGGGAGGAAGAAATATGTCGGAAAGAAAGAAGTTTTATCAAGAGTTGATCTCCCTGGAGGATCTGGCCGCGCTAGAGGAGCAACTGCGGAACCTAGTGGAACGGGAAATCACCTCCGTGGAAGATTTGGAGAAGTACTTACTTGAGGAAAGCAAACTCATGGAGGCCATTGGCGAAGTACTCAACGGCGATTACATCCTCTTCAACTGTTACAGCAACGATGAAGCCATTGCCCAACGTCATCAGTTCAATCAGACCAAAGTCATCCCCCTGTTGAAGAAGTACGAGGCTTTGCTGGACAGAAAATTCTGGGATAGTCCCTATCGGGAAGAGCTGGAGAAAAGGAAGTACGAGATTCTCCTTCAGAGTAAAGCCGTGGCGGTGGAGCTGTTCCGGGAGGAGAACATCGAACTGATGGTCCAGGAAACGGCCCTGTCCGATGAATATGCAGTTACCATTGGGAACACTACCATCATTTGGGAGGGCCAGGAAAAGACCCTGCCGGAGATGACCATGTTCCTGAAGGACCCCGACCGACAAGTCCGCAAAGCCGCGTGGGAGAAGACCACCGCCCGCCGTAGCCAGGATTGGGAAAAACTCGATGGGATTATGGACCAGCTGGTGCAGCTGCGCCATCGGATGGCGGTAAATGCGGGGTTAGCAGATTACCGAGAATACATGTTCAGAGTCTATGAACGTTTCTCCTACACCCCCGAGGATTGTCTTCGGTTCCATGAGGCGGTGAAAAAATGCGTCGTCCCCCTGAAGGACGAAGTGGAAAAACGACATCAAGAAAAACTAGGACTTACCGAATACCGGCCGTGGGATATCCAAGGCACTCCCCAGGGCCAAAAGCCTTTGATCCCCTTCACCGAGGTGGAAGAGCTCGTGGAAGGGACCAAGGAGATCCTCCACCGCCTGGATCCCCTCTTTGCGGAAGTACTAAAGGATCTGCAGGAGAACCACACCTTGGACCTGGTGCCCCGGGTGGGGAAAGCTCCCGGCGGCTTTTGTTGCGACCTACCGATCTCCAATCGGTCCTTCATCTTCATGAACTGCACCGGCACCCATCAGGACCTGATCACCCTAGTCCATGAGTGTGGCCATGCCATCCACAACAAGCTAGCAGCCCACCATCCCTTAGCCCGGTATAAGCATGCGCCCATGGAGGCGGCGGAATTTGCCAGCATGTCTATGGAGTTTTTGACCATGGAGCACTGGGGCCGGTTCTATAAGGAACAGGACCTGATCCGGGCGCAAATTGATCAACTGGAAGATGTGATCAAATTCTTGCCCTGGGCCGTCACCGTGGACCGTTTCCAGCACTGGCTCTACCTGCATCCTGAGCACACAGCCCAGGAGCGCAATGAGAAATTCCGGGAAATCGCGTCCCAGTTCAGCCATCACTATACCGACTGGTCTGGGCTTGAACGGGAACTGAGCCACGCGTGGAAGGCCCAAAGCCACATCTTTGGCAACCCCTTTTATTATATCGAATACGCCATTGCCCAGCTGGGAGCCCTGCAGCTGTGGCGACAATACAAAGAGGATCCCCGCCGGGCCATCGAAAACTACAAACGTGCCCTGTCCTTAGGCGGCTCAAGGCCCCTGTTGGAGATCTACCAGGCCGCGGAGATCCAGTTCGCCTTCTCGGAACCGGTCCTGGCAGAATTGATGGACTTCGTCAGCACAGAGTTGTCAAACTTGAGGAAACTGCAAGGCTAGGTTTTCCACCCAAGGGCCGTCACTGATCGGCCCTTGGGTTGTCCAAGACATAGCTGTCTAAGGTGCCGTTGGTCCTCTCCTGACTCCGGCCCAAGGCCCCGTAGGTAACCTCTTTCACAATCTCCGCGGAGGCCTTGAACAGCTTTTCCTCTTCCTCGTTTAGGGGAATCCTTAGGATCTTATCAATACCGGTACTGTTAATCACCGCGGGCATCCCCAGACAGACATCGTTCACCCCATAGTAGTCATTGACTAAAGTAGACACGGTCCAAACAGAACCCTGGTCCAACAGGATCGACTCCACAATGCGGTGCAGGCCCATGGCAATACCGTAATAGGTAGCCTTCTTGCGCTTGATGATTTCATAGGCCGCATTGCGGACATTATGGAAGATCTCCTCCAGGATCGGACCGTTGTAGTAGGACCGACAGACGGGACAAAAATCCTGGATGCGAATCCCCGCGATATTAGCCGAACTCCACACCACCAACTCCGAGTCCCCGTGTTCTCCGATCACGTAGGCATGGACACTACGGGGATCAAGGCCCATCTGTTCGGCGATCAGGTATCTAAGACGGGCCGTATCCAAGATCGTCCCAGAACCAATAACCCGCCGGGGTGAGAAGCCAGAGTACTCGATGGCCGCATAGGTAAGAACGTCCACCGGATTACTGGCCACCAGTAAAATAGTGTCGTTGTTATACCGGGTAATCCGTTGGACGATGTCCTTCATGATCTGGGTATTGGTTTTGGCCAAATCCAACCGAGTCTGCCCCGGCTTCTGCGGGGCCCCGGCACAAATCACAATGATCTGGGCATCGGCGCAGTCAGGGTAATCCCCCGCGTAGATCTTCATCGGGGAAGCGAAGGGTAGGGAATGGTTCAGATCCATGGCCTCCCCCTCGGCCCGATCGCGATCCAGGTCAATGAGCACTAGCTCAGAGATTAATCCCTTCATCACCGCGGTATAGGCAAAGCTAGCGCCCACCATCCCCGTACCCACCACCACAACCTTTGCTCCCTTGTGCACTGGCTCTGTCATTTTCCCAACCACCTTTACCGAAGACTTGAAGAGACCCTAAAATCGCATCCTACCGCCGCAGTACGCGCAACCTCTTCATCACATCGTTTTGGCCCCGGCCGAAGTAGTCATGCAGCTGTTCGTATTCCCCATAAAGCTGGGTATATACCCGATGCCGCTTTGGGTCGGGGATGAAGACTTCATCCTTCAGCTGAGCCATCTTCTTTGCCGCTTCCACGATATCATCATAGCCCCCGGCCTCGCTTCCCGCGGCCACCGCGGCAAACATGGCGGCCCCCAACGCGCCCGCCTGGGTGGTTCGGGCCACCTTGATGGTCCGACCGGTGACGTCGGCGTAGATCTGCATAAGCAACGGATTTCGGTGGGGCAAACCCCCACAGGCATAAAGCTCCTGAATGGCCACCCCCGCCTCCTCACAGGCCTGAATAATCCGCCGGGTCCCGAAGGCCGTAGCCTCGATCAGGGCACGATAGATCTCTTCGGGCTTAGTATTCAAAGTCATCCCGATAATCATACCTGACAGGTCCGCATCCACCAGGATCGAGCGGTTCCCATTCCACCAATCTAGGGCCAAAAGCCCACTTTGCCCCACCGCAAGCTCCGCCGCCTTCTCCGTAAGGAACTGGTGAATGTTGATCCCCCGCTCCTGGGCCTCCGCTTCATATCTGGCCGGTACACAGTTATTTACAAACCACTCGAAGATGTCCCCCACCGCAGCCTGACCCAACTCATAGCCAAAGTAACCAGGAAGGATCCCGTCCTCCACCACCCCGCACATACCCTCGATGAACCGTTCCTCGGTGCCCAGAACCATGTGGCAGATGGAAGTTCCCATCACCATCACCATCTTCCCCGGCTCGGTCACTGTGGCAGCAGGCACCGACACATGGGCGTCTACACCGCCCACTGCCACCGCCGTGTTGGTGGTTAATCCCATAAGTTCCGCCCACTCAGGGGTAAGGTAACCGGCCTTGCTACCCGCAGGATAGATGTCCTCGGACATCTTCTCCTGGACGATGTTCTCCAGTTTAGGATGCAAGGCCGCCAAGAACTCCCGGGAAGGATACCCCTCCTGTCGGGACCACAGGGCCTTGTATCCAGCGGTACAGGCATTGCGGGCCTCCACGCCGGTCAACTGCAACACGATCCAATCGGCGGCCTCCAGGATCCGGTCCGCGGCTTCATAAACCTCCGGCGCCTCTTCGATAATCTGCAAGACCTTGGGAAAGAACCACTCGGAGGAGACGGTGCCGCCATAGCGGGCAAGAAACTCCTCGTTACGGTCCCGGGCCAATTGATTCAATCTGTTAGCCTGCCCTTGGGCCGCATGATGTTTCCACAGTTTCACCCAGGCATGGGGGTTGTCCCTATAGGCGGGTTTCATACACAAAGGTACCCCCGCCTGATCCACGGGCAAGATGGTGCAGGCGGTAAAGTCGATACCGATGCCAATCACATCCGCAGGCCGCACCCCAGCCTCTTTGATCACCGCGGGCACCGTCCGCTTTAGCACCTCCAGATAATCCCGGGGATCCTGCAGGGCCCAGTCGGGACCCAACCGGATGTTCCCCTGGGGCAGCACTTCATCAATGACCCCATTGGCATATTCATAGACCGCCGAAGCCAATTCCCGGCCAGTCTCCACCTCCACCAAAAGCGCGCGTCCCGATTGCGTCCCGAAATCTATGCCGATAGTGTATCTCACACGGATTCCTCCTTGTTTCCATTCTTATGGGAATATTTCGCTACATCGCCAAGAAACCCTGCAGTTTTTCCGCTATCTGTGTAGCAGGAATCTTGGTCAGAGATCGGGAAGAAAAGGAGAGACCATTGCAAAAAAAGGGGTCCATCCATGATGAGAAAGCTGACCTTTGGTTTCCTATTCGTTGTCCTTTGTCTTATCACCGCCGGCTGCACCTCCCTCATTGAGAAGGGTGCCCTTTATCTGTACGGGCGCAGTGATGTGGCCATCACCCACTATGACCTGGAATTGGATATCAGGGACATAGGCTCTACGGAGGCCAATCGCCGGGCACTAGAGGTGGATTTCGCCGCCACTTTGACAGTACAAGCTTTGAAGAATAACGTAGGCTCCATGTACTTTTTCTTGGATGAGGGGTTTGAACTGAAGGACGTCACCATCAACGGCCAACGGGCCAAATTCTCCAGATGGCAAATCCCCAGTGGCCTCCTTTCGGTCTGGTGGGTGGATTTCCCCAAGAAACTGGCCAAGGACGCAGTAACCCAGGTGACCATTTCCTACACCCATCGCGTGGAATCTCTCTACAATCTGCCAGAGATCCATTACAACACCGCCATGGCATGGTATCCCAGCATGCTGAGGGAGAACCTTTACACCTTCAGCCTCGAGGCCACCTTACCCGCGGGCTTGACCCCCATCGCCCCGGCAGAATTGGTGGAAGTCCAGACCCAACAGGATCAGAGGATGGGCTATCGGTTTGAGTCGACCATTCCAAGCCCCTTGATCCATTTCCTGGCCCTGAGGGTCGAAAAATCCACTTTCGAATATCCCGATGGGGAACCGGTACACGTTTACTATCCTTCTCGGTATGAACCGGCTGCGGCGGCCATCGCGGACACTGTACGCCAGGTACGCCGCTTCTACGAACAAACCTTTGGACCCTACAACGTTGAAAGCACCAGTGTAGTCGTGGTGGACTCCCTATGGGATGTCGCCTACTCCAGCCCCTATAGTGTGGTAGTGGCTAGCAACCTTGTGGCCGTGGGAATGTACAGCCAAAACTTTTCGGTGCTCACCCACGCCATCGCCCATGAACTCGCCCACTATTACTGGGGCTACACCACTGTACCCTTGCTGACCGAAGGTTGGCTTTTAGCCGAAGGGTTAGCGGAGTACTCCGCCAAGCTCTTCCTTCAGTCCCGCCAGGAGACGGAGGCCCTGCGGTTGATGCAAGACAACTATGCTAATTATCTTTATATCATCGAATACCTGCGGTCCCAGGGAGAAAAGGAAATGCCTTTGGCGAAGATCACCTTCATCTACCAGGATCACTTTCCCCTACTGACCCATAAAGGGGTGTTCGTCCATCAAATGGCAGCGGACCTCATCGGTGAGGAAAACTACAAGGCAGTACTCAAAGAACTGTACGACCGGACAAGAGGCGGCACCATCTCTCTGCAGCAATGGCAGGATGCCATCCAGAAGGTGAGCACCCAAAACCTTACCTGGTTCTTCAACTCCTGGGTCCGGGGTGCGGGAACGGTGGACTTTGCCATTAACGAGGTGAAAACTACCGGAAGACAAGCTACGGTGAGTATCACAAACCAAGGGAATCTCCAGCACCGGGGCCCGGTGGAGGTTTTGATCCAGACCACCGAAGAGACGAAAACTATCAATGTCGTACTGGATACGACCCAAAACACCCTGAAGGTGGATTTCCAAGGCCAATTGCAGAGAATTGTCATTGATCCCAATTGGAAGTTGCTCGACTTGAGGCGGGAGAACAACCATGTCCAATTCTGAGGTACAGTTGTTTTATCAGAGGATCCACTACCCCCTGGGACAAATCACGGTGGTGTACCAACCGGATCAGCGGGCCGTAGCCATCGCTTTTGACGGTGAGACGAAGCAACTGGCGGCAAGGCTAGAAAGGCAACTGAAAAGAGCAGTAATCCTGAGCAAACAGGTAGGCTGGGCCTACACCCACCTGCTGGAAGAGTATTTTTTAGGCCAACGACGCACTTTGGAAGGAATCGAGTACAAACTATACTGTACTCCCTTCCAACAGCGCGTCCTTGGCCTTGTGCGTCAGATTCCCTACGGTAACGTACGTACCTACGGAGAGCTAGCCCGTGAACTAGGCGAACGAGGTTACGCCCGAGCAGTGGGCGGTGCTGTAGCGAGAAATCCGCTCCCGATCCTGATTCCCTGCCACCGGGTAGTCAGCACCTCGGGCCGGGGTGGTTTCACCCCGGATCCGAAGATCAAGGAATACCTCCTCACGCTAGAACGGGCAAACCGTCCGAAACATCGCTAGAACTTGCGTCGGGCATTCCGTGCGTCCAGTAACGTCTTGTCTTCCGGATTCAATCTGACTACCTTCTTGGCGTTGGTCTCCACGTTGGTCATGATCACCTTGGCACCACCGCCGCCAAGCTCCATTACTTTCGTAATGGAGTAACCTTGTTTCTCCAGCTCCAACAGCTGATTCCAAGCAACACCCACAGTTACCCCTCCCCCTTATAGAGTTGCTTCATTAACATACTTACGACATTATACCCGCCGATTCCTGCCTACATTCGAAGTCCCATCCCTCCGGGTTCGTCAAGATTGGCCAGCTGGTTACGGAAAATCCCCAACCGACATACTTGCTTCTCCCAATGTTGGCAATGCTCACAGGTCCGCTGAACCTGTTCCATTCTGGGGGAAAACTCCGAACAAGTCTCTCCTACCGCAAGTAACTGCGATTTGCTAGGCAATTGGGCTCCCTCCTTACTCTCTTTTCCCTATAGTCTGGCCAAAAGCCCGATAAAGACCAACACCGTTTCCTGGTAAGTGTTGGGGAAAAAAGGAGAAGCCCGCACTTACAGTCTATGTAAAGCATGGGGCAAGGGTTTTTCCGTCATTGACCACGTCTTTCCAATGAGCGAACAACCATCGCAGCTAGATGGAACCATGAAGCATACGTGGCATCTTACGTAAAACCAGGGATAGTGTCCGCAATTCAAGTGTTTGCCTGAATGGATCGAACCCGAAAAGTACCCGTTCCGTTTCCACCGAAAAGGGACGAAAAAGTATCCAAACGGTTGTGGCTACAAGCGATTGATCCCTAATCGAGCCTGTGCACGTCTGCAATACTAGCGAAAATGTTAGCACAGCGAAGATCGATCCCGAAAACTAGCCTTACATCTGTGGTTGTCTGCGTCCAAGCACCCCACAAGCTTACCCACGCCCCGTGTATATGCATAACCCTGTTTCCTAGGACAAGTATTTGACCACTGGGAGGATGGGGGTGAAACTCGGCCTCCTTTGCCCTTGGACAAACAACCGTGTCCCCAATGCCGAGCAAGAGCAGTTGTTGGCTTTGTTGGTAGAAAGTAAAGACCTTTTAGAAGCATAATCAGCAGGCTTCTACCACATGTTATGAGGGAAAGATCGCGGTTAGTCTTTGGGCAAGGAGAGGTTGCTGTGTCCCAGTTAAGATACGATCCCAGTACGGATTCTTGGGTAGTCATCGCTACGGAACGGGGAAAACGTCCCCATGATTTCAAAATCGCCCCCTTGGAGCGCCGGGGTGGTGAATGCCCTTTCTGCTACGGCAACGAGAACCAGACACCACCGGAGGTCTATGCTAGCGGCCGGGAAGTAGACGTGCCCAACAGCCCCGGCTGGACTGTACGGGTGGTGCCGAACCTGTTTCCCGCCCTCTCCCTAGAGGCACAAGCGCGAGAGGAGGTCGTTCCACCCCTCTACAGAGAAATGCCGGGCATCGGGGTCCATGAGGTGTTTATCGAATCGCCCCATCATGATTCCACCTTCGGCAGTCACTCCAAAGGTCAGTTGAAAAGCATCATCAAGGCACTGTTGCAACGGTACTACACTTTACGGAGCAATCCACAGCTGAAATACCTACAGTTCTTTAAGAACTCTGGCCGGGTGGCGGGGGCTTCTTTGGAGCACGCCCACTGTCAGATTATCGCCACGCCCATGGTACCCGCCACTGTGGCCCACAAACTGACTATAGCCAAAAGATATTTCGAAGAGCACCGACACTGTCTTTATTGCGCAATGGTGGAAACCGAACCGGCAGGTCCCCGCCTGGTGGCGAAAAACGAACACTTCCTGGTGTTTTGTCCCTTCGCTTCCCGGTTCCCCTATGAGATGTGGATCCTGCCCCGGCGGCACAACCATGACTTTGGCCTATTGGCCGATGAGGAAATCGAACCCCTCTGCGAGATCCTCAGCATGGGGTTCCGTAGGCTAGAGACCGCCTTCGAAGTCATCCCCTACAACATGGTTCTGCACACCACACCCTTCGAGCCAGGGCACGAATACTACCACTGGCATTTGGAGATTCTGCCGCGGCTGACCATCATTGCGGGCTTTGAGCTAGGCTCCGGATATTACATCAACCCCACGGCGCCGGAACTGGCCGCCGAAAGCCTCCGACAGGTGGAGGAAGAGATCGTTACCTACAGTTGAGAAAGGGGATGGTCCTATGGGTCGCATGGAATTTGATGAAACCTACAAAATCCTGTTTGCTTCCGCGGAAGTGGTACCCTTTGCCAAGACCGGAGGTCTGGCGGATGTGGCCGGGTCCCTACCGAAGGCCCTTGCCACCTACGGCAATGATGTGCGGATCGTGATGCCAAGATACGCCCGAATCCAGCCCACCCGGACCATCGGGGACTTCCCCGTACAGGTGGGCTACCGCAAAGAGACTGCCATCCTCCGGGAAGGTGAGATCGAAGCCCGCATGGACGGGGTCTTTAGGAAAATCCCGGTCTACTTCATCGACAACTACCACTATTTCGACCGGGACCAGATCTACGGCTACTGGGACGAGGCGGAACGATATGCCTTCTTCTGCCGGGCGGTTCTAGAAATGACAAAGATGCTGGGCTTCAAGCCGGATATCATCCACTGTAACGACTGGCAGACGGGACCCATTCCTTTGTTACTGAAGGAACAATATCAGTGGGATCCCTTCTTCCGGGGAATCGGTACCGTCTTTACGATCCATAATCTCCGCTACCAAGGGAATTTCCCTAAGGAGACCCTCCATCTTTTGGGCTTGGGAGATGAATACTTCACCCCGGAACGGCTGGAGTTTTACGGCAACATCAGCTTTATGAAGGCAGGGCTCCTTTGGTCCGATGTATTGAACACCGTAAGTCGCACCTATGCGGAGGAAATCCAGGATCCCCACTACGGTGAGGGAATGGATGGAATCCTGCGGCAGCGCAGCCAGGACCTGTACGGGATCTGCAACGGGATCAACATCCATGAATACAACCCGGCCACCGACCCGCGGATTTACCACAACTACACTGCGGAGGACCTGGAGGGAAAAAGGCGCAACAAGATGGAGCTCCAACGGGAAATGGGCCTACCCCAGCTGGATGTGCCCTTGCTGGGCATCGTCTCCCGCCTGGTGGACCAAAAGGGCCTGGATCTCATCGCGGACATCAGTCGGGATTTGATGGAGCGGCCCATGCAGTTGGTGGTGCTAGGTACCGGCGATGCCTACTACGAAGACATGTTCCGGGAACTGCGTAGCCTGTATCCGGATCGCATCGGGGTGGAAATCGGGTTCAACGTCACCTTGGCCCAGCGGATTTACGCCGGCTGTGACATGTTCCTGATGCCCTCAGCCTTTGAACCCTGCGGCCTGGGTCAATTGATCAGCCTCCGCTACGGCACGATCCCCGTCGTGCGATCCACCGGTGGTCTACGGGATACGGTCATCGAGTACAACCCCGACACAGGCAGTGGAAACGGGTTTTCCTTTGCCCCCTATGACTCCAGTGCCTTACTTGCAGCCATCGACCGCGGCCTTGAGCTTTACGACAGCCCTCGGGTCTGGCAATCCCTGGTGAAACGGGCCATGCAGGAAGACCACTCCTGGAACCGGTCTGCTGCAGAATACATGGGGCTGTACAAGAACGCCCTTGCCCGCCAATTAGCCGTGCTAACCGCTTAGGGGAGGATGGCGCACCCGCGTCATCCCCCTTTTTTCTACACCGGCCGACGGCCCGTCCCCAGGTCTTTCCTCGCTTTGCACATCCCCATCGGCTTCACTAGTGAATTTCGTCCCCATTTTCGGCAGGAGGTTCGAAGAAGGCGGTGAATATATTCTATTACAATTGAAAATCAGCGGGAGACTACCCGTAATTGGAGATGGTTTAGGTGATATGGAATCCGTCCTGTGAAACGATGCCACGGGAAGAGATTGTAAAGCTCCAGGAGGAGCGGCTTCGTGCCTTAGTTCACAAACTTTATAACAAGGTGCCCTTCTATCAGAAGAAGTTGGACGAGGCAGGGATCAAGCCGGAAGACATCCAAACCTTGGCAGATCTGCGGAAACTGCCCTTTACCACTAAGGATGATCTGCGGAACCATTATCCTTATGGGCTGTTCATGGCACCCATGAAGGACATCGTCCGTGTCCATGCCTCCTCGGGCACCACGGGACAACCCACCGCCGTGGGGTACACCCGCAAGGATCTAGAGACCTGGTCGGAACTGGTAGCCCGCATCGTCTGCCAGGCCGGGGTCACTGACGAGGACATCGTCCAGATCTGCTTCGGCTACGGCCTGTTCACCGGTGGTTTTGGTCTGCACTACGGCCTGGAAAAGGTGGGAGCCTCGGTGATTCCCGCCTCCAGCGGCAACTCCCGGCGACAGATCCAGCTGATGAGGGACTTCGGCACCACCGCTTTGGTGAGTACCCCCTCCTATGCGTTGTATCTAGGCGAAGTGGCCATAGACATGGGCATCGATCCCAGCAGCCTTAATGTCCGCCTGGGGCTTTTCGGGGGAGAGCCTTGGAGTGAAGGCATGCGCCAGGAACTGCAGCAGCTTTGGCCCAAGATGAAGGCCACCGACAACTACGGTCTCAGTGAAGTGATGGGACCGGGAGTGTCCGGGGAATGTACCATGGGTGAGGGGATGCATATCGCGGAAGACCACTTCATCCCCGAGGTCATTGATCCCGAAACCGGTGAAGTCCTGCCCCCGGGAGAAAAGGGCGAACTGGTCCTTACCCCCCTCACCAAGGAAGGTTTTGCGGTGCTTCGCTACCGCACGAGGGACATTACCAGCCTAAATTACGAACCTTGTCCCTGTGGGCGCACTCATGTTAGAATGGAGAAAGTAACTGGTCGCACCGATGACATGCTCATCATCCGGGGCGTCAATATATATCCTTCCCAAGTGGAAAGCGTCCTAACCAACATTCCTGGTGTAGGACCCCACTATCTGTTGGTAGTCTCCCGGGAGGGCAGGCTGGACAACTTGGAAGTGCAGGTGGAAGTGAGTCGTGACTGCTTTGCCGGTACCTACCGACAGCTAGAAGAATTGCGTCGTACCGTAGAAGAACAACTGCGCTCCACCCTAGGGATCAGTCCCGTGGTGAAGCTGGTGGAATACCGGAGTCTAGAGAGGACCGCGGGTAAGTCCCAACGGGTGATCGATAAGCGGAAAATTGGAGAGTAGATCGAATGAAACAATTGCTTTCAGGAAACGAGGCCATCGCGCGGGGAGCCTACGAAGCCGACGCCAAGGTGGCGGTAGGCTATCCGGGAACTCCCAGTAGCGAGATCCTCGAGAATATTGTGAAGTATGAAGGAATCAAGGCCCAGTGGGCCCCTAACGAAAAGGTGGCCCTGGAAGTGGCTGCGGGAGCCTCCCTCGGAGGCGCCAGGACCATTGTCACCATGAAACACGTAGGCCTGAACGTGGCCGCGGACCCCTTGCTTACCTTAAGTTACACCGGGGTGAACGGTGGGCTGGTGATCATTTGCGCCGACGATCCGGGGATGCACAGCTCCCAAAACGAGCAGGACACTAGAATGTATGCCCTCTTCGCCCAGGTGCCGTTGTTGGAGCCCGCCACCAGCGAAGAGGCCCGGCAGTACATGCGCCTAGCCTTTGAGCTGAGTGAGCAATACGATACACCAGTGATTCTGCGCTCCAACACCCGGCTTTCCCACTCCAAGACCGTGGTGACTTTCGGGGAAAAAAGTGCGGTGCCGAACAAGCCCTACAAAAAGGATATGGCCAAGTACGTCATGTTGCCTGCCAATGCCAAGGCGCGGCACACCAAGGTCCTGGAGCGAATGGAAAGACTAGCGGAAGATGCGGTGGATAGTCCAGTAAACACGGTTCATTGGGGAACCAAGGACGTAGGCATTATCACCAGTGGTATCGCGTACCAATATGTCAAGGAGGCGGCACCCCAGCTTTCCATCCTGAAGCTCGGGTTGGTCCATCCTTTGCCCGAAAGGCTAATTCGGGATTTCGCCGCCAAGGTAGAAAAGATCGTGGTCGTAGAAGAACTAGAGCCCTTTATCGAGATGCAGGTAAAGGCCATGGGCATCCCCTGTGTGGGTAAGGAATACTTCCCCCGGGAAGGGGAACTGTCCACCACTTTGGTCAAGCAGGGACTAGCCAAACTAGGTATCGTCGAATATGTAAGCCCGGAGATCGCCTCGTCCTCCACGGAGCTGCCCAAGCGGCCCCCGGCCCTGTGTCCTAGTTGTCCGCACCGGGGTGTCTTCTACACCCTACAGCGGCTGCGGGTTAATGTGACGGGGGATATTGGCTGTTACACCCTCGGTGCTCTGCCGCCCCTAGGGGCAATGGACAGTTGCCTTTGCATGGGTGCCGCGGTGGGTATGGCCCATGGTTGGGAGCTGGCCGATGGGGAAGCAGCCCAAAGGACAGTGGGTGTTATCGGGGATTCCACCTTCCTGCATTCGGGAATTACGGGCCTGATGAACACCGTGTACAACCAAGGAACAAGCACCATCATCATCCTGGACAATTCCACCACGGCCATGACCGGTATGCAGGAGCACCCGGGCACCGGCAAGACCCTGGCCGGCCAGAGCACCTATGCGGTGGATCTGTCCAAACTGGTGGAAGCCCTGGGGGTCAAGCGGGTGGTCACGGTGGATCCCTACGACCTAGAGGCTCTACAGCGGGTGATCAAAGAAGAACTGGCCGCAAGGGAACCGTCGGTAATCATCACCAACCGGCCCTGTGCTTTGCTGGTGAAGTTCCGGGAACCGGCTTTCCAGGTGAACCCGGACAAGTGCACAGGCTGTAAGGCCTGTCTGCGACTGGGTTGCCCCGCGATCAGCTTTAGCGACGGCCGCGCCCAGATTGATCCTGTGTTGTGCACTGGTTGTAGCCTGTGCGCCCAGGTTTGCAAGTTCGATGCCATCAGCCAACAATAGGGCTGCTTTGCTTTTGGATAGGGAGGTGCCGGTGCATCCGGTCGGATGCGCCAGGATAAGATGGAAAAGATTAGAGATATTGTCATTGTCGGTGTAGGCGGACAGGGGATCATTCTCGCTAGCCAAATCTTGGGCCAAGCGGCGATGTCGGCGGGCTTTGACGTCAAGGTGGCCGAAACCCACGGCATGGCCCAAAGGGGCGGCAGCGTCGTCACCCATGTGCGCCTGGGTCAGGAGGTCTTCTCCCCCACGGTGGAGCTGGGCAGCGGCCAGTGCCTGCTGGGTTTTGAACTTCTAGAGACGGCCCGCAGCCTTCCCTTCGTTAAACCAGGGGGATTGATCATAAGCAATACACAGAAAATGCCTCCTTTGAGTGTGGCCGCAGGCAACGCGATATATCCTACGGATCTGGAGGAACGCCTCGAGGAGCACAATGCATTGCTGATTCCCGCCTTAGATCTTGCCCAGGAACTGGGTAATCCCCGGGTGGTAAACCTCATCATGCTGGGGGCGTTGTCGGTCTTCATGGAAATTAACGACAGCTGCTGGCAGAAAAGCATCCTCGGTTGCATCCCTGAGCGCCTGTGCAAGATCAACCAGGAGGCCTTTGCCCTTGGTCAACGCTTTGCGCAAGGAAGGAGATCGTCATGAACAAGTTCAACCCGACCTGTGAATCAATGAATAGGTCAGAGTTAGAGGCTTTGCAGCTGTCCCGGCTGCAGCAGACCGTAAGACGGGTCTATGAAAAAGTGCCCTACTACCGGGCCCAATTCGACAAAGCCGGAGTCCATCCCGAGGACATCCAAAGCCTCGACGATCTGGCAAAGCTGCCCTTTACCACAAAGGAGGCCCTCAGGGATAACTACCCCTTTGGAATGTTTGCCATTCCTCTTTCCGATGTGGTGCGGGTGCATGCCTCCTCCGGCACCACCGGAAAACCCACAGTGGTGGGCTATTCCGCCAAGGACATCGACATCTGGGCGGAACTCATGGCCCGCACCCTGGTGTGCGCCGGAGCAACCAAGGACGACATCGTCCAAATCGCCTACGGCTATGGTCTGTTCACCGGGGGACTAGGTGTCCATTACGGGGCGGAGCGTTTGGGGGCCACGGTAATCCCCATCTCCGGAGGCAACACCAAGCGCCAGATCATGCTGATGCAGGATTTCGGCAGTACCGTACTGGCCTGCACTCCTTCCTACGCCCTGTACTTAGCAGAGACCATGCGGGAAATGAACATAGACCCCTCCACCCTGAAACTGCGGGTGGGCCTCTTCGGCGCAGAACCCTGGTCCAATGAGCTGCGCCAGCAGATTGAGGAAAAACTAGGTGTTACCGCGATCGACATCTATGGCCTCAGTGAGGTCATTGGGCCCGGCGTGGCGTCGGAATGTCTGTGCCAACAGGGCTTGCATATCTTTGAGGATCATTTCATCCCCGAGATCATCGATCCGGTGACCGAAAAGCCCCTGCCCCCGGGCAGTGAAGGGGAGCTAGTCTTCACTTCCTTGACTAAGGAAGCCTTCCCCATCATCCGTTACCGGACCAGGGACATCTCTAAACTGGACTACACCCAATGTGACTGTGGACGGACCATGGTCCGCATGCACAAAGTCATGGGCCGCACCGATGATATGCTCATCATCCGCGGGGTGAACGTCTTCCCCTCGCAGATCGAGTCGGTGCTGATGAGCATGGGTCAGACGGAACCCCACTATCTCTTAGTGGTGGATCGGTCCAAGCAGGTGCTGGATGAACTGGAAGTCTGGGTGGAGGTCTCCACAGAGATCATCGATGAAGTGAAGAAGCTGGAAGATTTGAGCAGACAGATCCGGCAAGAGATTCAAAGCACATTGGGAATCAATGTACGGGTCAGATTGGTGGAACCTAAGACCATTGAACGGACCGAAGGCAAAGCAAAGCGTGTCATAGACCGAAGAGAACTCTAAAGAAGGGGGAGAGGTCTGTGGTGAAGGTAACCCAGATTTCTGTGTTCTTGGAGAACAAGTCCGGCCGGTTGGCCACCCTGGCAAAGATCCTGGCGGACGCAAGTGTAAATATTCGGGCTTTATCCATTGCGGACACCTCAGATTTCGGTATCCTTCGACTCATTCTCAACGATCCCGATCGCGGTTTCTCCGCCCTGAGGGATGCGGGCTTTGCGGTGAACCGCACGTCGGTAATCTGCATCAAAGTGCCGGATCGTCCCGGCGGACTTGCGGAGATCCTGAAAGTAGTGGAAACGGGGCAGTTTAACATCGAGTACATGTACGCCTTCGTGGAAAAAAGCGAAGACAACGCGTTGGTTATCCTCAGCCTGAACAACCTGGACGAAGCCATCGAGCTTCTGCAAAGGCACGGTGTTACCGTGGTGCCGGCGGAGGAGGTATACAGGATTTAAAAAGCAGCGGCTATCGGCCGCTGCTTTTTTCACAAGCCCAATCCAATCTCCGCAAGATCCTTCCTTGGCCCAACAGACTTAAAACATAATGGAGCTCGGGTCCCGAAGTCTTCCCCGTCACCGCGGCCCGTAGGGGCCGGAAGAACTGCCCTTTTTTCACACCCAGCTTATTGGGCACAACATGCAAAAGCTCCAGGGCCTCTTCGGGAGAGAACTCCCCAGGCCAACATTCAATTTCCTGCCGCACTTTAGTTAGGATCTCCTGGCTTTCGGGACGCTCCAAAAGCTCCCGGGCCTTTTCTTCCAAGGTAGCGGGCACATCCCCGAAAAGGAAATTCACCTGTTCCGGCAGTTCGGCAAAATACCGGATTTGGTCCTTCATGAGATCCAGCAGGCGACAGAGCCACTCCTCATTTGGAGCATGGAGCCCTGCGTTTTCTAGGTAGGGACGGCTAAGCCGGGCCAACTCTCCAATGGGCAACCGACGCAGGTATTGGCTGTTCATCCACTGGAGCCTTTCCACATCGAAGACCGCTGGACTCTTAGAGACCCGCTCCAGCTCAAAGTGGGCACAAAGCTCCTCCACCGAAAAGAACTCCTCTTCTCCTTGGGGGGACCAGCCCAAGAGGGCCAAGTAATTTAACATGGCCTCGGGCAAATACCCCGCCTCCCGGTACTCCCGTACCGAAGCAGCCCCATGCCGCTTGCTCAGCTTCGTCCGGTCCGGACCCAAAAGCATGGAGACATGGGCAAACAAAGGTGGCTCCTCTCCCAGAGCCTCATAGAGTAAAAGCTGCCGGGGGGTATTGGACAGATGCTCATCGGCCCGGATCACGTGGGTAATCTTCATGAGGAGATCATCGACGGTTACACAGAAGTTGTAGGTAGGATACCCATTAGGCCGCATGATCACAAAATCCCCGATATTATCCGTATTAAAAACCACATCCCCCCGGATGAGATCCTTAATAACCAATTCCCGGTCTTCGGGAACCCGGAAACGCAAAGAGGGGACCACTCCCCGATCTAGATAGGCCTTTTTTTCTTCCTCCGTAAGATGACGACAACGGCCCCCGTATCGAGGCATCAAACCCTGGGCCTCATATTGGGCTCGCTCGGCGGCTAGCTCCTCGGGAGTACAAAAACAAGGGTACACCCACCCAGCCTCCTCCAGCCGCCGCGCGTATTCGCGATAGATCTCCAGCCGCTCCGACTGCCGATAGGGGCCGTAGTCTCCTCCCACATCCACCCCTTCGTCCCAGTCCATCCCCAGCCAGCGGAGATCCTCAAAGAGGGCCCTTTCATACTCCACCGCGGACCGCTCCAGGTCCGTGTCTTCGATCCTGAGGATCATCTTACCACCCCGGCCCCGGGCAAAGAGCCAGTTGAATAGGGCCGTATGGGCATTGCCTATGTGTAAATAGCCCGTGGGGCTAGGGGCAAATCGCACACGAATCACAAGTCTTCCCTCCAGTACCTAACGTGCTTCCTGCAATCTGGAAATGATCTTTTGCAACTGGGGCTCTTCCGCGATGGAGTTGTACGAGAAAAGGAGGATCCGCTGGCAGCCCGCATCCCGGGCGGCCTGCACCAGTTCCCGCAACAGCTGTGGGTCTTCACCCAGTTCGTAGGCCCGCACCCCCGCGGAGATCTTCCCTGGACCCCAGTGCGCCACGACCTCCTCCAGCCTATAGTATACGACACTGGGATCGAGATCGTAAGCCAAGGGGACAACAAAATCAATGATCCCCCTCTCCAGCCAGTGTTGCCAATCCTGAAAATGGTTGTCCCGGGCCACTTGGTAATGGGCGGTAACCGAAGCAGACACCGGCAGCTGGGGCTTCGCGCTTTTTACTTCCCGGTAGATGGCCTCCACCAGATCCGTAATCTGTTGCCGGCGAAAATCGTCCCAAAGGAGGGCCTGCTGGGCCCCGCCGGCGGTGAAACGCCGCCGCTCCACATCCACCGGATCCACCCCATACTGAGCCTTAAAATGCTGCCGCACCTGGGGATGGAAACCATACCGCAGGCCCGCATAGCGGATATAGTCCAGATGCAGACCATCCACGGGATAGTTTTCCACCAGTTCCCGGCAAACTTGCACTAGGAAATCCCGCACCTCGGGGACGCCCGGATCCAGCATAATGGCTGGCAGATCCGCAGGCAGGCTTGAAACATCCAACGGGTCGTAGGCAAGGAGAGAACGACCATCCACATCGTAGGTAATCCACTGGGGATGACTGTTGATCACATGCTTAGGATCTTGGGAACGACTAAGAAAGGAACTGATGGTGAGGACATTGACCCAAACATGGACCTTAATCCCGTACCGTTGGCCCTGGGCCAAGGCATAGGCCAAAGGGTCAAAGTCCACCACCGCCTGGGGGAGCAGTTCCGACCGGTAATAGGCCTCCCCCCGCCCATTGACCTGCAGCATTAATTCTCGGAAGCCCAGCTTCGACGCCAAGGCAAAGACCTGGTCGATGTCCTCCCGGGTCGTGAGGGCATAGCGTACCACCCACGCCCCGGCAATGGGGGTTTCGTTGGTGGAGCCGATCCCTTGCTGCCGATGGCTGTAAATACCCAACACTAACCCCAAGACAAACATGATCAGCACATACAACGCGGTGCGCCAAGGAAACTTGGGAGCCCGCGGCACCTGCACCGGTTCAGTCATGGGGGTTACCTCCCACTAACGCCACCGCATGGGCCTCGATACACTTTTCCTCGCCCACGGGACCTAACCCTTCGGTAGTGGTGGCCTTCACATGCACCTGCTCCACTGGGATATCCAGGGTCCGGGCAATATTCTCCCGCATCTTCTCCCGATAGGGCGCAAGGCGGGGCCTTTGGGCCACCACGGTGGCATCGAGATTATAGATGACATAACCTCGGTCCCGGAGCAGATCCCCCACCTGTCTCAACAGGACCAAGCTGTCGATTCCCGCATAGGCGGGGTCCCCAGCGGGGAAGTGCTGGCCAATATCTCCCAAGGCCACAGCCCCTAACAGGGCATCCATGAGGGCATGGACCAGGCAATCGGCATCGGAGTGGCCCAGCAAACCCAGGTGGTGAGGAATCTCCACACCGCCCAGGATCAACTTCCGGCCCGGTTCTAACCGGTGGACGTCATAGCCGTGTCCGATCCTCAGCGGGGGCTGGGTTCCCTTTAGATACATCTCCGCCATCTTCAAATCCTCCGGTGTTGTAATCTTCAGATTGGTCCTTTCGCCCTCCACCAGTTTCACCGGCACACCCAGCCGTTCCACCAGGGCACAGTCATCGGTGGCCCCGGTCAGATCCTGCCGGTAGGCCCGCCGCAAAAGATCTAGGGTAAAGACCTGGGGAGTCTGAATCAGCCGCAATTGGGTTCGGGGCAGAGTGCCGGTTACAAAACCCGCCTCATCCACCCTTTTCACCGTGTCCCACACCGCAACACCCAGGGCCGCCGCACCGTGGATCCTAGCCGCTTCCAAAACCCGCGCCAAAGCCTGTCTTGTCAGCAGGGGCCGAGCCCCATCATGGATAGCCACCAGGTCCCCTGGGTCCCCTTGGATCTCGGCCAAGGCCCCCTTGACGGTGTGACTACGGGTTTCCCCCCCGGCGATGAGTTTGATCCCCGCCAGGCCATAGTCCTCGAAAAGGCCCCGGGCGTAGTCCACATCCTCTGGACGCACCGCCACGATCATCTCATCAATTAAGTTACTCTGCTGCAGTGTCCGCAAGGTCCGCACCAGCACCGGAATTCCCCCAAGGAGAAGGTACTGCTTGGTGGGAAAGCCGGTTTTCCCCATCCGGGTGCCACTGCCGGCCGCGGGCACAATACAATAGACCTTTGGCATCTTTCACCCTCCAAAGACATCAAAAAAAGGACTTCGCCAAAAACTGACGAAATCCTTTATGGGGTTGCCCCAAGGTGCGTTTAGAGTGCCTTTTCCATCACCTTCGGCCGGGCGAAGATCATTCGGCCCGCCGCGGTCTGCAGCACACTGGTCACCATCACCTCGATCTCCTGACCGATGTGCTTCTTACCGCTGTCCACCACGATCATGGTGCCATCATCTAGATAGGCCACCCCTTGCCCCTGTTCCTTGCCATCTTTGATCACCTGTACTAACATCTCTTCACCGGGCAATACCACGGGTTTCACCGCATTGGCCAGTTCGTTTATGTTCAGGACCGGCACCCCCTGCAACTCCGCGACCTTGTTCAAGTTGTAGTCGTTGGTGAGGACAGTTCCGTTATATTCCTTCGCCAGCCGCACCAGCTTACTGTCCACATCTTGCCCATCGGGATAATCCTGATCCACGATCTCGATGGGGATCACCGACTCCTTCTGAATCTTGTTGAGGATATCCAAACCGCGCCGACCACGGTTGCGTTTCAAGGAATCGGGGGAATCGGCAATATGTTGCAATTCCTCCAAGACAAATTGGGGGATGATCAGGGTCCCTTCTAAGAAACCAGTTTTAGAAATATCGGCAATCCTGCCATCGATAATAACACTGGTATCGAGAATCTTGTAACTGGTCGTGTCCCCATTGGCACCAGATAAATGGCTATCCTTGGACCGGTTTTCCGGGTCTAAGCCCAGCATACCGAGAAGTTCGTCCTTTTTCTTCACCGCGGTGTAGGCCCCCGCATAGCCGCCAAAGAGCACCACAAACAACCGGATGTAGCTGATCACCAAACCGGCGGGGAAGGGCATCGTGGCCAAAATGACGATGAGTAAGCCCAAGACCAGACCAATCACCCCGGCGACCATGTCGGTGATCGGTGTATTCTGGAGCGCACTGGTAACACCCACCACCGTGCGTTGCCACACGCCATAGATGGCCGGAGCCAAAAGCACGCCGATACACAGGCCCAGTAGCCCACCTAGAATA
Organism: Bacillota bacterium; assembly: GCA_012839765.1. Lineage (NCBI taxonomy): Bacteria > Bacillati > Bacillota > Bacillota bacterium. Next base: position 42,950 of record DUMW01000031.1, on the reverse strand, counting down.
CCGGCCCAGCCGATCAAAGGCTCCAGGGATTCCTGGGCGCTGAACAGCTGCTCCAAGCCCGCGGCGATGCTGTTGTAGCCGATCACCAGGCCCACAATCCCGCATACAAACCGAAAGAGTTTTTCATTCATCCTCTTCACCTCCTGTCAAAGATTTGAGCGACAGGATCAGTATGCACATTTTCAGGTAGTATTATCCAAGATCAGCGCAGAAAAGACTAGCATTGGATGAAAAGAGAGGTAGAAAATAAATGATTGCTTATACCCTTACCCAGCCTGCATAGTTCCATCGAGAAGATTCTCGATTTTCTCCTTGGACTGTCCTGTCGCCAACATCAGTTCACTACCCAGGATGGTCCGGGCCTGCTCTAAACAGCGCTGTTCCCTGCTGGAAAGACCCTGCTTCCGTTCCCGGGCCGAAAGATCCCGAACCACTTCCGCCACTTTGTAGGGATCACCGCTTTTTAGTTTATTCATGTTGGTCCGAAAGCGCACGTTCCAGTTGGAGATGGGTTTGCCGCGCTCCCCTTCCAAGATGGTTAATACCCTCTGTACCTCCTCCGGTTCTATCACATCCCGCAGTCGACTTTCCTCGGCCCGGTCCACCGGGATCAACATCCGCAGGTCACCGAAGGGTAGGTGAATTACATAGTACAGTTCCCGCTCCCCTAGGACCTCCTGCTCTTCGATGGCCTCAATGATGCCGGCACCATACATGGGGTATACTACTTTATCGCCTACTTGAAACATCTTTTCCCACCTTTCCTACTTCCCAACACCCCTCTTCTTAATTGTATGCGCAAAGCTCCTTTCAGGTCCTTGTACTAAAGCTGTCGGTCGATTAACACTTGCTCTTTCATCTTGCGTAGTCCCTCTTTGATGGACCTAGCCCGTACTTCGCCGATGCCTTCCACATCATCGAGTTCGGTAATATCCGCACTCATCACCCGGGGTAGATTACCGAAATGTTGGATGAGGTTCTCGATCACCGGCAGCGGCAAGCGGGGAATCTTACTCAAAATCCGGTAGCCCCGGGGTGTCACCTGTTTGTCCAGGACATCCATGGCCGAGGAAAAGCCCAAGGCCCGGGCCAAGGTGGTGGGTTCCAACAGGTCTTCGGACTCCCACTCCATGAGATTCTCCCAAATCTTTTCCGCATTGTCCTTTTCATGACAATAATCCTTGATCACCAAAAGGCCCTGGCCCTCAATGCCCACCATCAACTCTTCCTGCTGCATCGCCACCAAGCGCCCTTCCACCCCTAGCTCATAGATGTGGAACTCGATCTCCTCTTTAATTCGACAGACCATCTGGGCCCGTTGTAGCACGGTAACAATATCGAAGACCGTGACCCGATCCTCGAATTCTAAGGCGCTGAGGTTGGTCAAGGACTGTTGCAACACACTCTTGTATTTCTCCAAAGTCTCCAGGGCCTGGTTGGCCTTAGCCAGCACTACGCCGATATCCCGGGCCACATACTTGAAATTGCCCTGGTAGACCGTGATTACATTCCGGCGCTGGGAGATACAAATCACGATGTTCCCCGTCTGCCGGGCCACCCGTTCTGCGGTGCGGTGCCGGGCCCCGGTCTCCAGGGTGGGAATGAGAGGATCTGGCGTGAGCTGCGTATTGGCCAGTAGGATCTTGTTTGCCTCTTCGTTAAGGACGATGGCTCCGTCCATCTTGGCCAACTCGTACAAGGCCGCAGGATGCATATCCGCATCGATCCGAAAACCACCATTGGTTAGGGCCATCACCTCTTCGGAATCACCGATGACAATTAGCCCTCCGGTCCGGGCCCGGAGAATGTTTTCCAAGGCTTCGTACAACGGTGTGCCCGGTGAAATCAGTCTAAGGATTTCCTTCAACCTCTCCTTATTGGTCCTCTCCTCTGCCATAGTCCCCATCCTCCCGAACTAATCACTAAACACGGCCTGCAAAGCTTCCTTCACATTTCGCACGGGGTGAAGCTTCATCCCCCAGGCGCCCAGATCCAAGTCTCTGTAGTTTGCCGCGGGAAGCACACAACGTTTGAAGCCCAGATCCCGGGACTCCTGCAAGCGCCGTTCCATATGCCCTACCGGCCGCACTTCCCCGGTAAGGCCGATCTCTCCTACGATCACCAGGTCCGGGGGCACCGGCAAGTCGTTTAGACTAGAAACCACCGCCATTGCCACGGCCAGATCCATCGCGGGCTCCTCCACCCGGAGTCCCCCAGCCACATTAAGGTACACATCATGGTTAGCCAGTTTACAACCCTGGCGTTTCTCCAAGACCGCCAAAACAATGGAGGTTCGGTTGTAGTTAAGTCCAGTGGTCAAGCGGCGGGGGGTACCGCCGTACAGCGCAGGGGCCACAAGGGCCTGGATTTCCACCAGCAGGCTGCGGGTCCCCTCCATACTGGGGGCCACCACGGAACCAGCCACCCCCAGGGGGCGATCGGCCAGAAAAATACAGGAAGGATTCGGCACCGCCTTCAGGCCTTCCTGCTTCATTTCAAAAACCCCCACCTCGTTGGTGGGACCGAATCTATTCTTCACCGCCCGTAGGATGCGGTAATCCGTGTGGGACTCGCCATCGAAGTACAGTACGCAATCCACGGCATGCTCCAACACCTTTGGCCCCGCCAAGGCCCCGCTTTTGGTGATGTGACCTACGATCACCAACGGCACTTCATAGGTCTTCGCCCAGGCAATGAGGGCATCGGCGGATTTTTGCACTTGGCTAACACTGCCGGGATAGCCACTGGCTTCTGCGTGGTACATGGTTTGAATGGAATCCACTACCACCAGGCGGGGATGATATTCCATCAACTGTTCTAGATAACCCAAGACGTCGGTGGCGGTGAGTAAGAACAGATTATCCACTGTGGCCCCCAGGCGTCTGGCCCGGTGGTGAATTTGCTCTGCGGATTCCTCTCCGGATATATAGACCACAGGGCCCCTTTGGGCCACCGTTGCGGCAACCTGCAACAAAAGGGTAGACTTGCCGATTCCCGGCTGTCCCCCCACCAGCACCACCGTGCCTGGCAGGAGACCGCCGCCCACCACCCGATCGAACTCCTCAATACCCAAGGACAGCTTGGGACGGGAATCCTTGACTAGCTGAGTGATGGGAATCGCCTGTGGTACTGTACGCTGTTCTTTGCCCTCGGGCTCACTGCGCTGCTCCACCAGGGAATCCCACTGGCCACAGCTGCTGCACCGACCCATCCAACCTAGGCTCACATAACCACAGGCCTTACAAACATATTGGACACGCTCTTTTTTACCCATGCAAACGCCTCAACCTATCGGTATTCCCTGCCTACCCTCCTATGGTCAATTATATCATTAGCCCCAGTTCAACACAAGCAAGCAAGAGTGCCTATTTGCCGCCCTTTGCCCAGCCTAAGAACATCTATTTCCAAAATTGTTAATACAATTCTATCTCTGTCTTCGCTTCTATACTCCCCCAGACTCCTAGCCCCCAGCCACTGGGCTAAGGCAAGGAAAGACCAAGCTTTCCAAGTCATAACAAAAGAGGGGGCAACTGTCGCCCCCTCCCTCGACTATCTCTCCACCGGCGAAGGTTCCTCCTGCCGGTTGAAGACCAACTTCTTGTCCTCTGCGCCCACCACAATCACGTCCCCCGCCTTGAACCTGCCTTCGAGGATGAGGTCCGAAAGTGGGTTTTCCAATAGCCTTTGAATTGCCCGACGCAAAGGTCTCGCACCATATTTGTGATCGAAGCCTTCCTCGATCAGGACCTCCTTGGCGGCATCGGTGACCACGATGTCCACATCCTGCTCCCGCAGCTGCTCCCTGGTCTCCCGGAGCATAATGTCGGCAATCTGCCGGATGTGCTCCTTATTCAGGGCGTGGAACACGATAATCTCATCGATCCGGTTGATGAACTCGGGCCGGAAGGTCCGCCGCAACGACTCGATGACCCGCTTCCGCATATCTTCGTGCTCCGCCTTTTCGTCCACATTGACCCGGAAGCCAATGGCCGAATCCTGATCCAGCTCACTGGCGCCAACGTTAGAGGTCATGATCAGCACCGTGTTCCGGAAACTGACGGTGCGTCCCTGGGCATCGGTCAGGCGACCATCCTCCAAGACCTGCAACAGGATATTGAAGACCTCGGGGTGCGCCTTCTCGATTTCATCCAAAAGGACCACCGAATAGGGTCGGCGCCGCACCTTTTCCGTCAGCTGTCCCCCTTCTTCGTATCCCACATAGCCCGGAGGTGCTCCCACCAGGCGGGCCACCGTGTGCCGCTCCTGGTACTCACTCATATCAAGGCGGATCATAGAGTCTTCATCGCCAAAGAGGGCTTCGGCCAAGGCCCGGGCCAGCTCCGTCTTACCGACCCCCGTGGGTCCCAGGAAGATGAAGGAGCCCACAGGCCGCTTTGGGTCCTTGAGGCCCGCGTAGGCCCGGCGAATGGCCTTGGAAACCGCCTCCACCGCTTCTTTCTGGCCCACCACTCGCCTGTGCAGTTCTTCCTCTAGATTCAGCAACCGTTCGGTCTCTTCCTGGGTCAGCTGGCGCACCGGGATCCCCGTCCAGCTGCTGACTACCTCGGCAATATCCTCGGCGGTCACCGTACCCTCGGCCCGGTTGCTGTTGCTCTTCCATTCCTGATGGCGCTGTTCCAATTCCTTCCGCAGCTTTTGCTCTTTGTCCCGCAGCTTTGCGGCCTTTTCGAATTCTTCGTTTCTAATCGCGGAGTCCTTTTCCAGGCAGATCTCCTCGATCTCCTTCTCCAGTTGCTTCAGCTCCGGCGGAGCCACTAGACCCTTCAAGCGCACCTTGGAGGCCGCCTCATCCACCAAATCGATAGCTTTGTCCGGCAGGTAGCGGTCCGCCACAAACCGGTTGGAAAGCTGGGCCGCCGCCTTCAGGGCCTCATCGGTGATCTTCACCCGGTGATGGGCTTCATAGCGATCCCTAAGTCCCATCAGGATCTGCACCGTCTCCTCCACCGTAGGCTCTTCCACCATGATGGGTTGGAACCGACGTTCCAAGGCCGCATCCTTTTCCACGTACTTGCGGTACTCATCGAGGGTGGTGGCTCCGATGGTCTGCAGTTCGCCCCGGGCCAGGGCTGGCTTCAAGATATTAGAAGCATCGATCGCTCCCTCCGCGGCACCGGCTCCCACGATGGTATGCAACTCATCGATGAACAGGATCACGTTACCCGCGTTGCGGATCTCATCGATTACCTTCTTCAGCCGCTCCTCAAATTCGCCCCGGAACTTGGAACCCGCCACCATGGCACCCAGATCCAAGGTCACCACCCGCTTATTCAACAGCAGTTCGGGCACATCCCCATCGACGATGCGCTGGGCCAAACCTTCGGCAATGGCGGTCTTACCCACCCCCGGTTCACCGATCAAGCAGGGGTTGTTCTTGGTCCGCCGGCTCAGGATCTGCATGACCCGTTCAATCTCTTTTTCCCGGCCGATAACCGGATCTAGTTTGCCTTCCTCCGCCATCTCCGTAAGATCCCGACCAAACTGATCCAAAGTCGGCGTTTTGGCCTCCCGTTTGCTTTGCCGCCCTGGCTTCTTGCTGGTGGTGCCTCCGCCATTGAGCAGCTCCACCACCTGATAGCGAATCTTTTCCACATCGGCCCCCAGGTTCCTAAGTACCTGGGCGGCCACACCCTCACCCTCCCGGATGAGCCCAAGGAGGATGTGTTCCGTACCCACATAGGTGTGGCCCAACCGGCGGGCCTCCTCCAGGGACAGTTCCAATACACGTTTTGCCCGGGGAGTGAACCCCAACGCGGGTCCCGTCAGCTTGGCATCGCCCCGGCCGACGATCCTTTCTACTTCCTCCTGCACCTGATCCAAGCGAATGCCCAAACTCTGTAGGGCCTTCGCGGCGACTCCGTCACCTTCTTTTATTAAACCCAAAAGGATATGCTCAGTTCCCACCACGTTGTGCCCGAGTCTGCGGGCTTCTTCCTGGGAAAAGATGATAGTCCTCTGTGCCCGTTCCGTAAACCTGCTGAACATTTGCCGTCACCTTCCTCCCTAGTTATTGTCCTTTTGTCCGCCTGCTCTTATGCGCTCCCGTACCAAAGCGGCACGGTAGGCATCCCGCTCATGGGCGTCCATATCCCGGCCCATCAGCTCCTGCAGGTGGGCCGGCCGAATACTCACCAACAATTCCTGCAATACCGCCGGATCGAAGTTCTGTACCAGTTCCAAATCAATACCCAAACGCAGGCTGCTTAGCAATTCCAAGGTCTCACTGGTACTCAAAATCCGCGCGTGGGCCAAGGTCCCCAGGGCCCGGTAGACCAGGTCCTCCAGCTGCAGCTTCGACTTTTTCAAAAGCTGTTCCCTCGCACTCCGTTCCTGCTCCAGTACCTGCCTGGTGATATTGTCCAAATGCTGCATGATATCTTCTTCGGTAACACCTAAGGTCACCCGATTCGAGATCTGATAAATATTCCCTGCGGACTCGGTACCTTCTCCATATAAGCCCCGGACCGTTACCCCGAACTGGGAGATAGTGGACAACACACCCTGGATCTGGTTCCCAATAGCCAGGGCCGGCAAATGCACCATTACCGAGGCCCGCAACCCGGTTCCCACGTTGGTGGGGCAACAGGTCAAATAGCCCACCTGGTCGGAGAAGGCGTAATCCAACCGGGATTCGTAGTAATCGTCAACCTCATTACACAGTTCCCAAGCGGCCTTCAACTGCAATCCAGGATAGATCACCTGTAACCGCAGGTGGTCCTCCTCGTTGACCATGATGCTCACCGCTTCGTCATTCCGCAGGACCACGGCCTTGTACCGGACGTTCTCACAGTGGTTGGGGCTAATCAAATGCCGTTCCACCAACAATTGCCGCTGCAGCGGGGAAGTCTCCGAAAGGGCAATCCAGCGATACTCCCCCAGGTCCCGGCTGTTTTTGGCCACCGCCTGCACCTGCTTTAGCACCCGGTTCAGTTCGTCATCGGAGGCCACCGACGGAAACGGAATCCCATCTAGGTTCCGGGCCAAACGAATCCGACTGGCCAAAACGATATCGTTGGCCGGTCCCTTTCCCCGCATCCAATAACTCATATTGTTCCGCAGCAAATCCTCCAAACCCATGGTCCTAACCTCCTATCCCCATCTGCCGCTCCAACCTGCGCAGTTCGTCCCGGATCTCCGCGGCCCGCTCGTATTCCTCCTTGGCAATGGCCTCCTGGAGTTGGGCCCTGAGCCTTTCCATCCGGCGCTTATCCTTAAGGTGCTCCCCAGCCCGGTGGGGCACCTTGCCAATGTGCTCCTGGCCCTTTTGGACCCGGTGCAAGATGGGCAGCAACTGCTGGGCATAGACCTCATAGCAATGTCCACAGCCTAACCGACCCGTCTGCTTGAAGTCCGCAAGACTCATGCCGCATACTGAACAGCGGTTTCGTTCACCGATCCCCACGGTGAAGGGACCCGGTTCAAATAGATCGCTAATCAGGTTTTGAAAACCGAAGGACGGTTGGAAAGTAAACTCGAATTCACCCGATTCCTTGGCACATTCTTGACACAGATGCATCTCACTTTTCTTATTATTAATAATCTTCGTCAGGTGTACCGTCGCCATGCGCTTGTTGCATTTTTCGCAAAGCATCATTGAATACTCCCTTCCGTGCCTCCCTAGGAGTTCTCTCCTAACTTCATCAGCAAGGTCACCTTAAGCAATGACGCCCTCACATAGTCTGCGATTTCGGGGTTGTACTCATTACACTCGTGCCTGATCAAGGTTCTTAACCACGCTGCCGTCCGTTCCTCCAACACATCCAAGTCAACCAGCTGTTCCAAGACCTCCTCCACTTCCCGCTGCTCCATGGGGGGGCGGATGTTCAAGATCAGGTTCCTGATCACCTCGCCCCGGCTAGGAGCTTCCATGCGGACGATGCGGATATATCCGCCACCGCCCCGCCTACTTTCCACGATGTACCCCTTTTCCGGGGTAAAACGGGTTTGCAGCACGTAATTTATCTGGGAGGGTACGCAGTCAAACATCTGCGCAAGCTCTTGGCGCCGAATGATTACCATATCGGTGGCCGTGCTGACCAGCAGTTTTTTGATATACTGCTCAATCAGATCGGCTAAGGTCATCCCAACACATCCTTTCCTAGAACGAGTTGCTACCTCCCTTTCACAATGTCAAGCAAGGTCAAAGACCCGGGAGACTCGTCATCGTCTAACCTGCTTTACGAGGCCCTTTCCACATCTTTGACCTTTCTTGACCTTTCGCCCTTATTGTAGCACAATCCTTCGGGAGCGCAATAGGTGTAATTTGCCATTCATGGCCGATACCTATGGTTTTTGGGGACTTAGGTCCCACTTTCTGCAAATTAGTCCCCAAATCGCCGTCTAAGGTATAGTATCCAGATCCCTTCGGCATATTATCCCAGTCACCGCATAGAATTATGCTAAAGACACCGAGCGGGCGTGGTCAAAGAGTATGACGTCCGGTCCCACCGGAAGGTAGAGGTGCAAGTCCTCTCGCCCGCTCCAATAAAAAAAAGCCCCCAAACGGGGGCGTGATTGGCTACTTGGAAGCGGGCAATTGGTCCGTGAGGACCATATCCGCAATGTTTGTAGTGTGGTCGCCAATCCGCTCCAGGTTCGTCACCATCTCCACATAGACAATCCCCGCCCGGGGGATGCAGACTCCTTCGTACATCCGTTTCATATGGCCCTGGCGCATCTCTTCCTCCATCTCGTCCACCAGTCGTTCAATATCCCAGATTTTCTGCGCGGCTTCCTTGTCCTGATTGGCCAAGACCTGCACACTAAGCCGTACCATCTCCTGCACTAGGTCAAACATCTTCGTAAGTTGAGCGGTGGCCTCTTCGGAGAACTTCAATTCATCATCCATCATCACCTGGGCAAATTCCGCAATATTGTTGGCATGGTCTGCAATTCGTTCAATGTCATTGACTACCATCATTAAACCGGTAGCCCGCTCCGACTCCACATCGGAAAGGTTTATATTGCTCGTCAACAAACTAGACATGTACTCCAGAATCTCCTCTTGGAGCATGTCCACCAGATCCTCACTCTGCTGCACCTTGTAGATGGAGTCGCGGTTCCCCTCTAGAAAGGCTTTTCGGGCCCCGGACAGCATCGCCTCGGTATAAGTCGCCATCCGGTTGATCTCCTTAGCAGCCAGTTCCAAGGAAACCCGGGGATACTTCAGGGCACTGACATCCAGGTATTTGACACGCCGTTCCACGATCTCGTCTTCGCCGGGAATGATGCGCTCCAAAAACTTCACAAAAACCCCAACAAAGGGCAGGAACAACAAGGTATTGGCCACGTTAAAGAGGGTATGCGCGTTGGCCAGCTGCCGCGCCACCACTGGAGAGGTCAGGCTGACCAGAGAAGTAAAGGGGTTGAAGATAAGGAGGAAAAGAACAACGCCCACGGTATTAAATAAAAGGTGGGCCACCGCCACCCGCAAAGCAGTCACGCCGCCTCCAATGGAAGCCAACAACGTGGTGACACAGGTGCCAATATTGCTTCCCAACACCAACGCAACACCGGACTCCAGGGTAACCAAGTCCTGCATGGCCAAAGCCAGCACCACTGCGGTAAAAGCACTACTACTTTGCACGATGGCAGTACCGATAATCCCTATCAAGACCCCCAGCATGGGATGCTGGGCAAACTGAGCGATGATGTCGGCAAATACAGCACTATTCCGTAGGGGCTCAAGACTGGTGGACATCAGCTCCATCCCATGGAAAAGAAGACCAAACCCAAGGATGCTCTCCCCGATTAGTTTCCACCGTCTAGACTTGCCACCAAAGTACAACACAAAACCAAGGGCCACAGCGGGCAAAGCCAGATCTGTCAGTTTAAGGGAGACCATCTGGACCGTAATGGTGGTACCGATGTTAGCCCCAAGGATAGGACCGATGGTCTGTTGTAAAGTCATCAATCCCGCCTTCACAAAGCCCACCAGCATCACCGTAGTAGCACTGCTGCTTTGGATCAACATGGTAAGGATAAGACCTGACAACACGCCGACAAAGGTGTTTTTCGTCAAGAAACTAAGTACATTACTCAACCGACGACCGGCTGCTTGTTGCAGGCCTTCGGACATCTGCTCGATACCAAAGAGAAACAGGGCCAACCCACCGGCAAGTCCAATTACAATCTCCATAACATAACCTTCCTTCAACCATGATAGTTTCCCATCTTGTACAATACCACAAACCCGATCCTTTTAACAGTTCCCACTTTGGAGGTTTTCCCCTGAACGTGGAATCGGCACAGCCTGGAAAGCTGTGCCGATTGATGTACTAAGGTCTATTCCACCTTTGCGATATACTCCACATACCCCAGGACCACATTTTCTGGCGGCACCTGGCTGCCATCCACGGTGATCCGTAAGAAGCTGGTACCGGCACTGGGAAGCTCCCTACCGCTGATGATCACCTTGCGCCAGTCCCCGGCCACCTCTACAACTTCCTCCTCATAGGGTAGGGGGCTCCATTCTACTTGATCCGGGGAGACCTCCACCGCGAGGATGCCCTGCAGGCTGTCGCCCTTGGCATATACGGTAACGGCAAACTCCCGCACCTCCACCGCGGCATAGATTACCGATTCCAGGGCTTCTCCCACACAGGTCAAGCGGTGGGCATCACCGAAGAAATCCTGGGCCCGATCGGTATCATGGCGCCAGCCGGGGGTACAATCCAGGTAGCGGGATTGCTTTACCGTCCCAAACCAGGGGGACTCCAACGGCGGCCGGAGATGATCCTCCACCCGCTGCCAGTTGTCCAGATAGATGGTCAGCGTCTGGCGGTTCACCAGGGTATCCTGGGCAAAAAGCTCCAGGGTAAGCCGGTACTCCCCATCGGGGAAGACCGTGGTATCAATCACCAAAGGCTCCCAGGGTCCCACGTAAAGCTCTTGATCGTTGAGGGTCACCCGGACCCGGTGGTCCTTTCCCTGGGGAATCCGAACTTCCAAGGGCAAATCCCCCCGCACATAGGCACCGGCCTTAGGAGAGCTTACCTCAATGTAGGCAGCACCCCGTAGGTGATCGTAGACCAGTTCCGGATCCATCTGAAGCAGAGTACCAGCGATCCGGGCAATATCTTCGATGGTCAGCGGACTGCTAGCCTCACCCCGCTGGATCCGCTCAATAGCCAGGGTGAAGAAGTCCGGGGTGAAGGTGGGTCCATAGAGTTCTTCTGCCCTTTTCACCAGGTACATGGTCTTGCCCATGTGCCCGGCCCAATGCACCCCTTCGGTCTGGTGGCCGGTGAGCAGATCAAGGTGTCCCAACTCCGCCTTGGTCCGCTCGAAGGCATTGGCATAGCTCGCCTGCTGCCTTTGGGCGTAATCGTCGAAACCCAGATACGCGCATAGCCGGGCCCCGGCCAGGGAGGCCCAACCCTCTTCGATGGAAGACGGCATCTTCGCAGGCCAGACCCACTCATGGGTCAATTCATGGCCGAAGACGTCGATCACATTAGCTGCTTCCCCTAAAACCCCGATCCCCACTTCGCCATGGGCAGAATAACCACTACCAGCGCAGGCCAACAGTACCACCCGTAATCCCGCGGGCAGCTCATGACCGTGGAGTTTGCCGATAAAATCAAAGGCCTCATCGGCATGTTCCACCAAGAATTCCACGTACTGCGCGAGGACCTGGGAGTAATAGAGGGTGATGGTGCCGTGCTGGAGGGTATGCTCCGGGTACAACCTGTCCGGGATAACATCCCGGGGCTCTCCCGACAGATTTCCCGCTAACCGCTCCACCAGTTCCAAGGCCCCGGCGGTAAGCTTAGAGTAGTCATTGGTAAGCAGGATCCCTTCGTCTCCAGCCACCGCTAACCGCCCGGCCCCAAAGCCACCTTCCACCAGCACCGGCCGCTGATTCCGGTCGGTGACGGTCACCTCAAAGCCAGACCCCAAGATATTGATGGTCTTGCCCGTGGCAGTAACCCCCAAGGGTCCTTGGGCCCCACTGGTCAGTTCCCCCACTGCGGCCGTACTGCCACCCCGCAGGGGTACCTGCAAATGGGCCAAGATCTGGTGGGCCGGTTCACTGACGGAACGGGAAAAGTCCAACACCAGTACGCCGCCCCCCCGCTTTAGAAAGTCCTCAATGGCCACTAACTCCTGGGCCGTATACCCCACCTGGCGGGAGACGGGGAGAATCAGGACATCATAGGGAGCCAAAACCTCTGGCGTCAGAGTGCACTCGCCCACGGTGACCACATACCGCTCCCGCAGCATCCGGGCTAGATCCCAGGACAAGCGGAATAGAAACTCTCTGCTCTGATCGATGTAGACTGTCGGACGGCGGATGCTAGCCGCGGCTACCGGTAGGGCAGTAAAAGCAATCAAGAAGATCAGCAAAACACTAACAATGGTGCGCACAACTCAAACCCCCGTTTCGCAGGGCCTAATGCCCGCCCTGCAACCTCTCGTAAATCACTTCCGGATCCATATTCAGGACCTCTCCGGCCACATTGGCAATATCCCGAATAGTCAAGGGACTGTGGGCTTTACCCTCTTGGATCCGTTGGATGGCCAAAGTGAAGAAATCCCGGGAGAAATGGTCACCGTACATGGCTTCCGCAGTTTCCACCAGCTGCAACACTTTGCCGATGAAACCGAACCAATGATCCCCCGTTTCTTCCTTCGTCAGACGCAGGTCCATGTTGACCCCCAACGTCTTGGCGTTCTCGTACGCGTTCTTCAATCGGGCCATTTCCTCCTCATAGTGCTCCGCAAACCCCACCAGGTTTGTTACCCGCAGCCCCATGATAATTGCCCAGGCTTCGTTCATGGTGGAGGGTAGAATAGCCGGCCGCACCCATTCATGGGTCAATTCATGACCCATTACTTCGATCACATTGGCCCGCTCTCCCAAGACGCCGATTCCCACTTCGCCTCCGGCAGCATAGCCACTGCCGGCACAGGCCAGAAGGACCACCCGCATCTGTGAAAGGGCATGACCATGGTAGTCCTCAAGAAACTCGAAAATCTCGTCGGCATGTTCGATGATGAGCTCTACATAGTCCTTAAGCACCTGGGAGTAATGGACTGTGATCTCCCCATGGGTCAGGGTCAATTCCGGATACAGACGCTGGGCCACGTAACCTTGGTTTTTCCCGATGCGGTTTTCCCCCAGCCACTGCAAAAGCTCCACTCCCCCAGGAGTAAGCTCCCGACCGTTGTTGATGAAAAGCACCGCATCATCACTGACCATAGCAAACCGCCCCTGGCCAAGGGTTCCGGTGAGCAAGACCGGACGATCCTGGGCATCCACGACCCCCACCGAAAAGCCTTCGGGCATACGGTTGGCCAGGATGTTAATGGTGTTTCCGCCCCAGGCTTCTACTCCTAGGGGTTCCCCCGCGGGGGTGCGCAGTTCGCCGGTGGCTTTGTTAATGCTAAACCGCAAGGTGAGAAGGCCCAAGTTCATCAACAGCTTAGTGGCCGGGGTACTGGGGGTGTATCCAGGATTGCAGAGCAACACGCCACCCCCCGCCTCCAAGTAGTCCTTGATGGCCTCGATCTCCTCTGGTGAATATTCCACCGTCCCGGAGGAGGCGGGGAGGATGAGGATATCGTAATCGGCCAAAAGCTCCAAAGACAAGGTCTGCTCGCCCACCGTCACTCGGTATTGGCTCCGCAGACCCCGGGGCCAATCCCAGGACACCCGAAAGAGGAACTCCCTGCTTTGATCCAAATAGATACTGGGGACAACTTCACTGGTTTCTTGCGCTAAGGCAATACTGGAAAACAGTAACATGAATAGAACCAACCACCTTACATGTCTTCTAGCCATAGGATCCCTCCTACCGGACGTAAAGAAAGATGGGACGGTCCGCGACCATCCCATCTACGTTTATGGACCAAAGGTCCCTTGTTACTGGGCAAGGTACTGGTTAACCAGCCGCTGCACCTCGCTGAGGGCATTGGTGCTCAAAGGTGCCTTGCCGGACAGAGGATCCGAGATCAAGGGACCCCATACCTGGTTGATGCGGTCGTAGCCTACGAAGGGCCAGATACCAGTGGTCATACCGATGTAGGGGATCATCTGCCGCCACTGGGCCTCGTGGATGGTGGACACCCACAGATCACTCTGATAGAAGTCCAACCGCGGGGACTGCACGGTACCAGTGATCCGGTAATGCAGCTCCGCAGCCTCAAGGCTTGTCATGAACTCGATGAACTTCCAGGCCAGATCCGGGTTCTTGCTGGCGGAGCTGATGGAATACATATTACCGTACACCACCGCACCCCGCTTGTCTCCCGAGGGACCCACCGGAACAGTGGTGAAGCCCAACCGAATGCCCGGCACGTAATGGGGCGCCCAGTAGGAGTGGTAGATTCCACCCATCCCCATGGACGCGGTATTGGCCAAGAAGTTACAAGCAGCGGTATAGCTATCCGACGCAAAGCCGTACTCTAGGCGGATGTCGTAGAACAGCTGCAAGACTTCCTGCCCCTGGGGAGTATCAATATTGAGCCCGGTGAAGTCGGAATTGTAGAAGCTGCCACCGTTGGAATCCAGGAACGCACTAAATGCGGTAGTACCGGGGAGGAAGTCAAAACCGTAACGGGTGGGATTGCCATTGGCGTCATACACCATCAGTTTCCGACCAAAGTTGATGAAATCCTCCCAGGTTGCCATGGCGTATGGATCGGTGCTCAGACCCATCTCATCGAAATGGTTCATGTTGTAAACGATGAAGTCTGCATCCAAAGCAAAGGTAATCCCGTAGATGATGCCGTCCTTCTGGTTGTAGATTTGGGTGGTGGGAATGAATTGATCCGGCGCCACGTGAGGCGACTTCGCGACGTAGTCGTTCAAGGGCAGCAAAGCGCCGGCCTCAAAGAGATCCCGGGCCCAGGCCACCGAAACAAAGGCCACATCCGGGGCGGTATCGGTGGCGGTGGTGATGTAGAGTTTCTCCACGTATTCGTTCCCAAAACCAATCCCATCATACTGGATCTCTACATCGGGATACCTTTCCTCAAAGAGCCGCTTTGCCTCCTCGTACCAGCGTCTGGTATCTTCCGTTTCGTTAATCTTCCAGTCTTGCACCCGCAGGATAGTCTTTGCAGTGCCAACCAACGGCAACAGAATCATCGCCAAGACAACCAGAACAAGAACCTTAAACTTCCAATTTGACATCGCTTTCTAACCTCCATCATGGATTTTGGTTGGATTGAGCTGCAAAGGGCAAAACGTGCCCTTTGGTAGATTCGTGCCTTACTCTTCGATCTCGGATACCAAACGGAGATCCGCAATCTCGATAAAAGCCTCCTCCACATCGGCAGCTTTGACGTGGAAGTCTAGGTACCACATGGTAATCTCTGGCACAGAGAACACGATGGTATGCCATTCACCGTCGGACTCCAGCTCATACAGAAAGCCGATCATCGGTGAAAACTCGGCACCGTAAAAGAATACGAACCAATCGTCACCGGCGACACCGGAATCCGCCGTGTCAATCCCCACCGCCCGGTAGGTCACCACCAAATAGGGGGTTTCCCCGGTGAGCAGAGATACGGGGGTACTCCACTTCATCGCCGTATTGGGCTGGTTTACCTGGAACCGCCAGGCCATCCCCCAGGGGGAGACCTCTTCGGGGGCGGGCACCAGGTCCACAACATAGTCCGTGGCCGCGGTACAGTTTGCAGAAATCCAGTGGGGAAGGGCTTCCCAGTCCCCGGTCAGCAGGGTAAACAGGTCCACTTCCTTGGCAAAACCACACACTGATACACTCACGATTGCCAGCACAATCAGAATTGGAACAAAGAGCCTTCGCATCGCTTCTCCTCCTGATTTGAATCTGTTAATCGTTCCTTGGTAAGACTATCGGGCTTCCTCCTTTATCTACCACCTCCCGAAAGAAGTATGTGCTCAGCGGCCCACAGGCCAAAACTATCAAGACACAGTAATCAGTCCTGCATACCACTTGTATACATCTCCTGGACTTATATATTAATTCTTATGGAAATATAGCACATCCCTGCTAGGCAAACGCGTTTCTGGCACCTAATTTTTTGCGGAATTTTGTTTCATCGTTCCCAAGAGATGATGGTTCTTAACGGTAGTAAACCCCAACTAGAGCCCCCAGGGGACCAAATTGAGAACGGGACGGTGCTCAATGGAGTGTAGGCCCATCCCGTACCACCAGACCCGTTTCCAACAGCTCGGTGGGATCTGTGTAGAGGATGACCTTAGCCCCTTGGGCCACATAGACGTTGGGTAAGGGAGTCTGATAGGTAACCACGGGTCCGATCCCCATGATTCCGTAGGTCAGTCCCTGTTGGGTGATCAATCGTTCCGCCTCCGCCAATGGTAGCCCGACAACCTTTGGCACTTGCACCGTTCTTTCCTCACCGTTATCCTCCAGCCGCTGTTCCACGTTCAAGTACCGCAGCATCGGCAGGGCGAAGATTCCAAAGGCCGGTGCCGCAATCACACCGCCGTAGTAAGCACCGGTAGGCTCCCAAAGGACAATAAGGGCCGCAAATTGGGGATCATCCATCGGTGCGATCCCAAAGAAGGAGGCAATCACCTTGGAGCGGCTGTACACTCCCCCTTCGGCCACCTGGGCTGTACCCGTCTTGCCCCCCACCCGGTAGCCAGGGATGTCGGCACCGCTGGCGGTGCCATTGGCCACAGTGGAACGGAGCATCAGGGCCGCTTGCTCCGCGGCCTCCCGCGAGACCGGCTGACGAATGACCTCCGGTTCCCTCTCCTCGATGACATTCCCGTCCTTATCCACGATCCTCATTACATAGTAGGGTCGCATCAGGTTACCGCCATTGGCGATGGCATTCATGGCATTCAACAGCTGCAGGGGGGTCACGCTGATACTCTGCCCAAAACCGATGTTGGCCCAGGTGACCGCGGGCACATCGGGACTGGGGGGATACAAAATCCCCACCGCCTCACCGGGAAAGTCTACGCCCAAGGGCTCACCGAAACCAAAGTCACGGATGTATTCATAAAAACCGCGTCCTTCCTTCAGTTCCGCCAATTCCATGCCCAGGCGGGCATACACGGGGTTACAGGAGTTTTCCAGGGTCTCAATGAAGTTTTGGGAGCCGTGTCCGGCGCTGTGCCAACATTTGATCGTCCACCCGGAAACGCGGATAAAACCGGGGTCGAAATAGCGGGTTTGGAGGGTGGTGATCCCTGCGTCTAAGGCCGCCGCGGCGGTAACCGCCTTGAAGGTGGAACCGGGCTCGTAATTGTCGGTGATGGCCACATTCCGCCGGTATTTGTCCGGATAGTCCGCATAGTTGGCCGCGTCAAAAGAGGGATAAATGGCCGTAGCCAGGATCTCCCCGGTTCCAGGATCCATCACGAGGATCAACCCCTGCTTCGAGCCGGTTTCCTGGGTAACCCGGGCAATCTCCCTTTGGGCCATCAGTTGGATGTTCCGATCGATGGTCAGGTAAATATCATAGCCGTCCACCGGTTTAACATAGGTGTGGACACCGTGCGGAATCTCCCGGCCCATGGAATCCCGTTCCACCAACACAGCCCCCGGACGCCCCCGCAAGATCGCGTCGTACTGGAACTCGATTCCCTCCAGGCCCTGGTTATCGATGCCCACGATCCCCAATACCTGGGGGGCAATGGTCCCATCGGGGTAATACCGCACGGGATTTTCCACGATGCCAATGCCCGGCAGATCTAAACTCCGCACCAGGGTCACCTCCGCATCGGTGACCCGCTTTTTGATCCACTCGGCGGCACTGTTGGCCGTGACCCGCTTCAAGACAAAGTCATAGTCCAAGTCCAGCACTTCCGCCAACAGCTGAGCAGTCTTCTCCGGTTCTGTGATCTCCACTGGGATAGCGTAGACCGACGAGGCACTAATCGTGGTGGCCAATACATAGCCGTTACGGTCATAGATGGTCCCCCGCTTTGCATCCACAGGAATGGGTCGTAATCGTTGTTTCAGTCCCTGTCCCTGGAGGAACTGGTACTGCAAAACCTGCACATAAAACAGGCGCAGCACCACCACCACGAAGAACACAGCCACAGCACAAAAGAGCCACAGAATTCGTTTTCTGCTGACCAACAGGGCATCGTAATACAAGGCTAATCCTCCCCGCTAGGGTCTGCGGCCGAAAAGGCCCAAAAACCAACTGATTACTCTAGTCACCACGTTTGCCGTCCCTACCCCGTGCTTAGCCACCGCAGGGATGGAACCCACTTCTTCCTCCCCCCGGTAAAAGACAAGGCGGCCGAAGGGCTGGCCCGGGTCCACGGGGGCCTCCGGTGGTGGGGAATCCAGCTCCAACCTTCTTTCCAAGGGTGGTCCGTCATAGCCTGGTGGGACATGGGCCTTGAAGTCGGATCCGGCCACCAGCTGCACTTTGCTGCGGGCTCCACCAGAAAGGGGACCGGTCCCCACCACTTCTCCTTTGCGGATCACCAACTGGAGGTTTTCAAACCCATAATTCAGAAGCTCTTTGGTATCTTGCTGCCGGGCCTCCCGGTTTGGTCCTCCCAGGACTACCGCCACCAGCCTCCAGCCCTCAATGGTGGCCGAGGTAACGAGGCTGTGCCCCGCGGGGGTGGTGAAACCGGTCTTCCCCCCCTCATTCCCCGGATACTCCCCGAGGAGGGGATTGGAGTTGGTAATCTCCAGACCCAGAGAATTGATTCGGTACCGGGCGGTGCCCACCACCCGGGCGAAGATGGGATTTTGGATGGCCACCCGAAAGAGTTGGGCCAAGTCATAGGCGGTGGAGTAGTTTCCTTCCCAGCTGGGGTTAAGACCCGTGGCATCGGTGAAGTTGGTATCCTCCAGGCCCAGTTCCCTGGCTCGCTGCGTCATCTGCTGGGCAAAGGCAGCCTCGGAACCCGCTTGGTGCACCGCCAGCATATATGCAGCGTCGTTGGCGGAAATCAGGGCGGCAGCATAAAGAAGCTCTTCCACAGTGAAGGACTGGCCCTGCTTCACCTTCAGTTCCGTCCCCTCCAGGGACTGGGCCTTGGCGTCCGCCACCACCACGTCATCCATTTTGATCTTCCCCGCTTGGATGTTTTCTGCGGTCAGAAAGATGGTCATCACTTTGGTGAGGCTGGCAATGGACCGCCGGGTAAAGGCGTTTTTACCGTAAAGTAGTACGCCGGTCTGCCCATCCACCAAGGCCACCGCCTCTGCGGCAAGGCGGAGTTCCTCGGCGCAGGTCACACCGGAAAGCAATGACAAGACCGAAAGCAAACTCACCCACCAAACAACCGCACGTCCCTCTTTTGCCACCCCGCATCACCTGCTAATGTTTTTTGTAAAATATATTGCCCAGGACGTAGCTTTATGCCGATGAACATCCCCACGGTTACTGCATAAACTGATTAGCACAAGGGGGGCGACGGCATGCACCTGCGGCTAATACATAACAATGAGCGGGATCTGTTTAATGGCTTTCTGGCAAGGCAACAGGGTAGTTTTCTACAATCCTACGAGTGGGGTGAATTGAAGGCCTATACCGGATGGGAACCTCTGCGCTTAATCTTGGAGGACAAGGACGAGATCCTTGGGGCCGTCTCCATTCTCAAACGAGGGATCCCCTTGGGCCGGAGTTTTTTCTACGCACCCCACGGACCCGTCCTGGCGGATCCAAAGCATCTGGAACCACTGCTCGGGGAAATCCGCCCCATTGCCAAAGAACACCGGGCCATCTTCCTCAAGATCGATCCGCCCATCCCCAAGGAAAACCTCCAGTTCCACAAACATCTGCTCAAGGCCGGTTTTCGCTCGGTGAACAAGGGCAAGGCCTTCGAGAACGTCCAGCCCAAATTCGTCTTCCGCTTGAATATCGACAAGAGCGAAGAACAGCTTTTGGCGGAGATGAAGTCCAAAACCCGTTACAACATCCGCTATGCCCAGCGGAAGGGAGTCCAAGTCCGCTGCTCCGCGGACAAAAGGGATCTGTCCAAATTCTATTCGTTACTTCTGGAAACCTGCCAGCGGGACGGATTTGCCGTGCGCAACTACGGTTACTTTTCCCGGATGTGGGATCTGTTTGTCCCCCGGAACATGGCCCGGCTATTCTTGGCCTACTACCAAGGGCAATTACTGTCCGCCACACTCTTGTTTGTCTTTGGCAGCCAAGCCTGGTATCTATACGGCGCCTCGAGCAACGAGCTTAGGAACCTGCAGCCCAACTACGCCATCCAGTGGGCCATGATCCGCTACGCCAAGCAACGGGGGTGCCAGGTTTATGATTTTCGCGGGGTAAGCGGCAATTTAGATCCCAACCATCCCTTGTATGGGCTGTATCGGTTCAAGGAGGGGTTTAACCCCACCTTGGTGGAATACATCGGGGAGCTGGATCTGCCCTACAACAAACTTCTTTGGAGTTTATATAACAAAGGTGAACCCTTGCTAAGGCAAATGATCCTCCTTAAAGGCCCCCTCCAAGAAAAACTGAAACTTCTAGGGAGTCGTGGCTAATGGATCCTTTACCCCCGGTTTGGGTGGAAATCGATACGGGTAAACTCAAAGAAAACCTCAGCAAGGTAAGAAGGGCTATACCAACGGATTTCTTTGCCGTGGTGAAAAACAACGCCTATGGCCACGGGTTAGTGCAAACCAGTCGGCTCTTTCTCCGCCTAGGTGCCCGGGGCCTGGCAGTAAACAGCCTGGAAGAGGCCCGGACCTTGCGGCGTCGTGGCATCCGCGGTCCCATTCTCATCTTCCATCCCGGCTTCCCTTTCCAAGGGGAGCAGGTGGCCTTGTATGACCTTACCCAAACTTTGTGCACCCTGCCCATGGCCGAGGCCCTAGTTCGGGCAGGGGAGAAGTACAAAAGGAAGATCCGGGTGCATCTAAAGATCGATATCGGCATGGGGCGAAGTGGCATTAAACCCGAGGAGGCCTTGGCTTTCCTCCGCCAGGTGAGCGCCCTGGATAGGAAAAGGCGTCTGCTTTGGGAAGGGATTTACACCCACTTCCCCACCAGTCATAACATCCCCCAAACCAAAAGGCAGCTGGACCGCTTCTTGAAGACGGTAGAGGAATTAGACAAACATGGCTTCACCTTCACCTGGGTCCACGCGGCCAACAGTGCCGCCGCGGTGCTAGTGCCGGAAAGCAGGTTAGACCTTTGCCGCCTCGGCAACGCCCTCTACGGCCAGTGTGCCCCTTTACCCACGGAGACGGCCTGGTGTCTAAAGACCTATCTTGTCTTAGTGAAGGAGCTGGCCAAAGGCGAAACCCTCGGCTACGGTAGCACCTACCGGGCGCCAGCCCCACTGCAGATCGGCACCATCCCTTTGGGCTATGGAGATGGACTCTTGCTGGATCCGCCGGGGGATATTCAAAGTTCCCTCGGGGCCCTGGGCCGGAAGCTCCTGCACAAAGAAAGACAACTAGTGCGCATCCAGGGACAACCCACACACTTCCTGGGCCGGACGTCCATGGGCATGGCCACCATCCGGATTCCCCCTGGGGTATCCGCGCAAATCCAGGAACCAGTGGCCATCTATCAGCGGTTCACCTCCATCCCTCCCCATATACCTCGTCTCTTCATCGAAGGGGGCAAGGTCCTTTGTGCGGAAATCGCGTATCGGATCTACGGGGTAATCCACAAAAACGGCCATTTTTATACCACCGAACCCCTGGCCTAATGCCAAAGAACACCCGTTTCCCCGTAAGGGGTTCCCAAGATATCTTAGGAAGCGTCTTTTGATGAAAGGGGAGTCATCCATTATCAACAGAGCCGAAGACGGTGGGAAAGAACCTGAGGCTTTAGGAAAAGGTTTAGGGCTGGAGGGTGTGGCTATGAATGTACAGGCCGGGAGGCGTCTTCCCGGCCTGTATCATCCCATGGGAGGAGTCTAATATCCCATGGCCCGCTCCTCTTGCATATCCAGGAGGGCTCCAAAGCGTTCATAGGATGCCTTAAGCCGCGGCATGATCTCACCGAGGCTAGCCACCTTCTCGGGCTTTCTCAGCTGCATAAACTCACCCAGCCAAAAGTCGATCTCGCTGTAGACCCGGCGCAACTCCTGCTTTTCTTCGTTGTGCTTCGCCTCCAGGGCCATCACTTTCTCCCGCAGCCGCTGATTCTCTTCCTTCAGACGCTCCAGCTCATTCAGCACCCGCCCGCGGTTCTGAAACAGATTACAGACATTGGTCAACCCCCGGGTAAACTCCCCCAACAATTCCGTGACACTACCTTGCAAGGTGGCCATTTCTGCTTCTAACACTTTGATCCGTTGATCAAGGGCAAAGGCCCGGCTGGGAAATTCCTTCAGGGCGGTGATTAAATCCTCACTACTGTATTCTTCTTGTACCGCCGGGAGGCCAGCCTCCGGTGCATGTTCCTTCATGAGCTCCTCATAACGCTCCTGGCACATTTGGGCCGTGGTTCCTGGCAGTCGGCTGCTGATAGTCTCCCAATCCAATCCCTGTTTGGCCCACCGCCAAAGATTCATCTCCAGTTCATTGGTCCAGGTGAACTCCGGTAGGGGCTTGCCCAAAAGCTGAGATAGCACTTCCCGCCGATTTTTGCTCTGTTTCATCTGTTTTCTATATATCTTAGGATCAATCTGATACTCCTTAAGTAGGGCATAAAAACGCTGGGCCACCGCGGCTTTGCTCCTACCCAGACGCCGCACCAGTTCATCCCTTTGTTTCAGATTCCACCAGGATTCTAAGATTAGCGCGTCCTCCGCCTCGGTATAGTTCCGATTGGCACGGCTTTCTAATTCGACACTCATATACACCCTCCATTCCAGTAAATACAGTTACTCCCGCAAGAACAGAATCTCCCATCAAAAAGATTTCTATACATCCCGGGCAGTATTAATATATGCAGCACCCTTTTTTTCTGCCATTTATGTATAATTCCCCCCTAAACTGCACATACTAGCTAGTGACCAGTAATTGCGGGAGGGTTCGGTCGTGAAACTGGACAAACAACAATCTCGCCTACTTATGTTTCAACAGGCCATGAAAGCGATCCAAGAAGATCCCAATCAAGATGGGCGCTTCAAAGAGAGGGGCCTGCGGGTCCTCGAACAGGCCTACAAGCGTGCCCTAAGGGAGCTGGAAATGCAAACCGGGTAATCCAGCGCCCTGGGTTCCTTCCAGCTTGCTCCAGATCCAGATGCTTGGTAGAATAAAGAAGGAATGAGCATAATAGAACCAACGCGCAACCTATGGAGTCTGGAGGAGCTTGACCATTTTGAACGATATAATCTATTTTGACAACAGCGCCACCACGAAAGTCATCCCTCCCATCAGGGATGCGGTGGTCTCCTGCTTGGAAGAATACTATGGAAACCCCTCTTCTCCCCATCGCCTCGGCACCAAGGCCAACTCCCTTATCAATGAAGCCAGACGCAGCTTGGCTTTAGCCTTGGCTTGCTCCGCCGAAGAGATCTTCTTCACCTCCGGGGGTACCGAGGCCAATAATCTGTGTATCAAGGGGGCCGCTTGGGCCCGCCGCCGGTTGGGACAGCACGTGATCACCACGAAAATAGAACACGCCTCGGTGCTGGAAACTTGCAAATACCTGGAGACGGTGGGATTTGAGGTTACCTATCTAGATGTGGATCAGTCCGGTATCGTCAACGTGGAGCAGTTAGCGAAGGCCCTCACCCCCGAGACAATCTTAGTCAGCATTATGTGGGTCAATAACGAGACGGGGGCCATCCAGCCTATCGGGGACATTTGTCGGCTTCTTGAGCAGGCCACGCCCCGCCCCTTGCTACACGTGGATGCGGTACAAGCCCTAGGCAAACTCCCCTTGAATGAATTGGCTCCAGGGATCGATTTGCTCACCGTCAGCGGTCACAAAATCCATGGACCAAAGGGGGTAGGGGCCGCAAAGATCAAGCAGGATCTCAACTTAATCCCCCTCTTCCACGGTGGCGGTCAGGAGGGACAGCTGCGTTCCGGCACGGAGAATGTCCCAGGGATCCATGCCCTGGGCTTGGCCGTGAAGTTGGCGATAGAGGATCTCGCCGTAAGCTCCCAGCGGATTCTTCGGATGCGCAATCGCTTAGTGGAAGAGCTGAAGGACATTGCTGGTTGCCAGATTAATACACCCCTGGAGTGTTCGGTACCCCATATTCTCAACGTGTCCTTTCTGGGATTTCCCGGGGAAATGCTTCTTCACCATCTGGAAGCCAAGGGATTGTACATCGGCACCGGAGCAGCCTGTAGCTCCCGCAAAGCCCAGGGAAGTCACGTGCTGCGGGCTATGGGCTTCAGCGATGAAGCCATCGCTGGCTCCTGTCGGATCAGCCTGGGCCGACTCAACACCGAAGAAGAGATCCCCCGGGCCGTCAGGATCATTAAAGAAACCCTAGCGGAACTGGTACATTTCGTATGATTTTGCAGAGGAGACTGGAACATGGAAGAACTAATTATGGTCCGTTATGGTGAGATTAGTCTGAAGGGGAACAACCGCCGGTTTTTTGAAGATCGGTTGGTGGGCAATATCCGCTCCAGGCTGGCCGATTTGGGTAATGTGCAGGTACACAAAACCTACGGGCGGATTTTCGTCAGCGGCTTGAGCCAAATCAATACCGCGATCCGCCGATTACAAGACGTCTTCGGCATCGTCTCCATCAGCCCAGTCTTTCAAACGGAAAACGATCTGGAACAAATCAAAGCCTCGGGTCTGGAGCTGGTACAAAGGCAGAATCCTGTCCCCGGCACCACCTTCCGAGTAGATACGCGCCGGTCAAATAAATCCTTTCCTTTGAACTCCATGGAGATCAACAGGGAAGTATCCGCCCATATTCTCCCCAAGGTGGAAGGGTTAAAAGTCAATTTGACAGAACCGCAACTGCGGCTCAGCATCGAGGTGCGGGAGAAATCCACGTACTTATTCCTGGAAAGCTTCCCGGGCCCTGGCGGGCTGCCCGTAGGAGTCACGGGCAAGGGATTGTTGCTTCTGTCCGGCGGCATCGACAGTCCCGTGGCCGGCTGGCTGGCCATGAAAAGGGGTGTGAAGGTGGAGGCTCTCCATTTTCATAGTTTCCCCTTCACCGGGGAACAGTCCAAGGAAAAGGTGGTCCAACTGGCCAATGCCCTCGCACCCTATAACCACGGGATGCGGCTGTGGATCGCCCACTTCACTGAAATCCAGAAGGCCATCCACGTCCATTGTCCTCCGGCCCTGCGGGTGACTATCATGCGACGCATGATGATGCGGATCGCCCATCGCCTGGCGGAAAGGATCAAAGCCCTAGTACTCATCACCGGTGAAAGCATTGGACAGGTGGCCAGTCAAACCCTAGAGAGCATGCACACCATTGGTTCGGCAATTCCGATGCAGATTATCCGTCCTTTGGTCACCTATGATAAGCATGAGATCATCACCAAAGCCCAGGAAATCGGGACCTACAACATCTCCATCCTCCCCTATGAGGACTGCTGTACCGTCTTTGTACCCAAGCATCCCAGCACAAAACCCAGCATTCTAGACGCGGAAAAGGCCGAGGCAGGAGTAGACTGGGCAGGGCTCATCGACCAATGCGTGGACACCTTGGAGTTGATTGATATACCTTGAAGAGGCCGCGCTCTTCAAGGTAGTTACAGTTCGATATCAAATTCATCTTCGTCCCAAGGGGTGAGAATCTCCTCGGATTCCGCTTCCGCTTTGGCCGCGGCGGCTTGGTCCTTGGTCTCGGCGAGGGCTTCCACGAAGGCTTCATCGACCATCCGCTTCCGCTCTTCTAGCTTCTTAAGTAGCTGATCCCCAGAGTAACCTTCGGCCTCTAGCTCCCTGATCAAGTCTTCGATGATCCCGCGATAGGCACTGGCAGTCCTCACGGGCTCAATGATCAGCCGACCACCTTCGATGTAACAACAGGCATTGACACCAAATCCCAAAGCCTCGTGGAAGTCCTTCGGAATGGTGAATTGTCGTTTCGAGGTAATCTTCACATAACGAACTGAATCCATAGCCTATCCCCCAAGGAAACTCTTAATGCTCTCCTTACTATAATAAGATAATTTCCTATAATTCTCAAGTATGACTTCTTATTCCAGAAAGGCCTGATTCTGGGTGCGCACACTCACCTCACCCGCGTATACAGGCACAAGTCCGCCGGTGGTGCTCTGGACAACGAGGGCCCCATCCGCGGCGATATCCAGGGCCGTTCCCTGCAGGATGTCGCCACCGGGTTTATAGACCACCACTTCCCGCTTGAGAGTGGAACAAACCGCCTTGCATCGTTGCAGAATGGGACCGAAACCCTCGCTTAGAAAGCCTTTGTATGTTCTTTCCAGACTCAACAGCAACCGCTGCAAAAGGGCTACGCGGGCAAAGGATCTTTGGTGACTGATGCGTAAGCTAGTGGCTGTTTTTTGTAAGTCCAGCAGCAGTTGGTCCTGTTCCTGGTTGACATTGATACCAAAGCCCACAATGACCGCTTTCACCAAATCCGGCTCCGCATCGACCTCCACCAGGATCCCACCAAGCTTTCGGTCTCCAATCAAAAGATCATTGGGCCACTTGATGGTACTGCCCTCGATTTCTGCCTGGAGGGCCACCGCGGTCATCAAAGACATTTGGGCTACTTGCTGCAGGGGGATTTGGGGTCTTAGCAACACAGAACAGTAAATCCCCAGATAGGGAGGAGAGACCCAGTTCCTGCCCCGCCGCCCCCTCCCTGCCCGTTGCTCTTCCGTCAACACCACCAGGCCTTCCGGGGCACCATCCCGGGCCAATTTCTTACATTTGGTATTGGTAGAATCGAGGACCGGTTCATAGTGGAACCGGGTACCGATGATCTCCGTCCCCAGTCCCCGGCCCACCTCCCAAGGATACAACCGATCGGGTTTTTCCACGAGGCGGTAACCTCGGCTAGATACAGCCTCTATCTTGTAACCATCTTTACGCAGCTGCTCAACCCATTTCCAAATGGCACTGCGGGTGATACCCAGCTGGTCACAAAGAGCGGCGCCACTAACGTAGCCGCCCTCCTGGGCCTCCAGGTACTCCAACAGTCTTTCCTTCATATGGTCACTCCCATGGAGCAATGTATTTTGCAGGATTCGTTTTTTTGTATTATAATTATTTTTAGACATCAAGGACCCACCTACCTTCTTTTCAACGTTAAAGGAGGAAATCTCAATGCAGACACGAAAATCTTCTTTTCTCGTCATCGCGTTAGTATCCTTTCTACTAGGTGGCCTGGCATTCTCTGTTTTGGTCAGAGAACCACTGTTGGCCGAATACGGTCGCAATGATGTCTCCCATGCTGCTTCCGAGCAGTCGGCAGATACTGACCGAGCCGGTATTCCGCTGTGGAGCGATACCTTCGCCAATATTGCCGAACGCGTCAGTCCTGCTGTGGTATATATCAGTGTAGAGTTTCCCCGGGAGGAACCCCAGTGGAGCATCTACGACCAGTTCTGGTTTCCCTTCTTCTCCATACCCCAGCAGAATCCCCAGCGGCAACCGCGCCTAGGAACGGGGTTCATCATCAATGAGGAGGGATATATCCTCACCAATCAGCACGTGGTGGGAAACAAGGGAGACAACCAGAAGATTACGGTGACCTTGTCCACCCCCGAGTTTAAAGGGGAGATCCCAGCGGAACTCGTCGGTTCCGACTGGACGTTGGATCTAGCGGTACTGAAGATCGAAAAGCCAAAGGAACTGGATAAGCTCCCCACCATCCCTTTGGGCGACTCCTCCGCCACCCGTCAGGGAGACTGGGTAATCGCCATTGGCAATCCCTACGGGGAGGTCTTTGACCACACCCTCACCGTGGGAGTAATCAGTGCCAAGGGACGGAGCATCCAGATTCAGGATTCCGATACCAACCAGACCCGCACTTACCGGGAATTGATGCAGACCGATGCCTCCATCAACCCCGGAAACAGTGGTGGACCTTTGATCAACGTGTGGGGTGAAGTCATCGGGATTAACACCGCAATTCATAGTACGGCCCAAGGGATCGGCTTTGCCATCCCCATCAATACGGCTAAGGACGTTCTCGACATGCTGATTAACGAAGGAAAGGTCACCAGGGCCTGGCTAGGGATACAAGTAGCCTCCTTAACCCAGGACATTGCCAATTGGCTGGGGACCGATGTCACGGAAGGAGCCGTCATCGCCACGGTGTTCCGCAACAGCCCTGCGGACAAGGCAGGTCTAAAGGTGTACGATGTGATCCGTCGCATCGATGATACACCCATCACCTCCCACGACGATGTGGTGAACTATATCGCCAAGAAGCGGCCGGGGGATAAAGTTATTCTGGTTATTGAACGCCAGGGTACTCCCATGCTGGTCACGGTCACCCTGGAAGAAGCCCAGTAATCCTTGGCCTGCGGGAGAAGCCTTCCTCCCGCAGGCTTCTTCTTTTTCCACAGACATTAGACCTATCCCACCCATATTTGCATGCCCCTAAAGGAAGAAGGGAAAGGTCTACGTAATCTACATACAGGCCATAGACAAGAGGACGAAGCTCTACCATAGGTGGTCCGATGCGACCTATGCGTAGACTAATTAAGCCCATGGGCTGATACCCATGGGCTTAATTCGCAAAACACAAAGTCAACAATGGGGAGAAATCCTAGAATCCTGCTGCTGGCCTGCGGACGATCTCCACTTCAACGGAAGCCATCAGACCTCCCACCGGAGGCTGGGGCTTGCGCACTCTGACCACGACCTCGTCAATGCCAAAAGCGTCGAACACAGCGTCGGCGATACTCTCCGCTAAGGCCTCCAATAGGTTGAAGTCTCCTTCTTCCACTAAATCCTTAACAATGGTGTAAATATCCACGTAATTCACCGACAATTCGGGATCATCGGTTTTGCCGGTGGTCGCCAGATCCAAGACCAGTTCCAGGTCAACCTCGACCCTTTGCCCTAGCTCCTTTTCGGCCGAAAAGGCACCGTGATAGCCGTAAAACACCATGTTGTTCAGCCTGATTCGATCGCTGGCCATGCTACTCCTCCTTGAAGTGTAGTCCCAGCAGGACTATTCTTCCCCATATCCTGTCTGTTATGCTCTATTCTGCCTCCACCGCCGGGGAGTGCTTTCTTTGCAGGACAGGCGTGTCGTCCTTAGAATCCCCGGTGGCCTTGGTCGTCACTTCGGGCGCGCTTTCCTTTTCTTCCGCAGAGCGCTTTTGCAGTTCCTCCTCCGGTATATTGGCACCATACTTCAAGGCCAATTCGAACTCGTGCCGGTTGAGGGTCTCCCGCTCTAGCAGGGCCTCCACCACTTTATCTAGTTCTTCCCGGTGCTGCGCCAAAACCTCAGTAGCCTGCTTATGGGCTCCTTCCACAAAGGTTCTGACTTCCCGGTCGATTTGCGCTGCCACACTCTCACTGTAGTCCCGATCCCGACCAAGGTCTCGGCCTAGGAACACCTGGGTCTCATCCCGACGTCCGAAGGTCAACGGGCCTAGGGTCTCACTCATACCCCACTCAGTAACCATCTTACGTGCCAACTTCGTAACCCGTTCCAGGTCATTCTGGGCTCCGGTACTGACCTCACCGTCGAAGGCCAATTCCTCCGCAGCCCGGCCCCCCAAAAGAACCGCCAATTCATCTAGCAGTTCCGACTTGGTGGTGACGTAGCGTTCCTCCACCGGCAAAGTAGCCGTATGCCCACCGGTTCGTCCCCGTCCTATAATGGTTACTTTGTAGACAGGGTCTGCATGGGGCAAGTAATGGGCCAGTAATGCATGACCAGCCTCGTGATAAGCAAAAACCAGCTTGTCCTTGTCACTGAGAACCCGTTTGCGATGTTCCGGCCCCATCAGCACACGGTCAATGGCCTCTTCACATTCGGCCATGGTAACGACCCGCTGACCCTTACGGGCGGCCAAAATGGCAGCTTCGTTCATCAGATTAGCCAGATCCGCGCCGGAGAAATAGGGCGTCCGCTTAGCCAGAACCCGCAGATCGACATCTTTGCCCATGGGCTTACCCCGGGCATGAATCTTCAAGATCTCTTCCCGACCGCGCACATCGGGAACATCCGCCACCACGCGGCGGTCGAAACGTCCTGGGCGCAACAAGGCAGGATCCAACACATCTGGACGGTTAGTTGCGGCCATCACAATAATCCCTGTGTTGGACTCAAAACCGTCCATCTCCACCAACAGCTGGTTGAGGGTCTGCTCCCGCTCATCATGGCCCCCACCAAGCCCCGTTCCCCGCTGCCGGCCCACCGCATCCAATTCGTCGATGAACACGATACAGGGACTGTTTTTCTTGGCGTTATCAAAAAGATCCCGCACCCGGGCGGCGCCCACACCAACGAACATCTCTACGAAATCTGAACCACTAATACTGAAGAAGGGTACCCCCGCTTCTCGGGCCACCGCCCGAGCCAACAAGGTTTTCCCCGTGCCAGGGGGACCAACCAACAGCACACCCTTGGGGATCTTCGCCCCCAGCTCCACAAACTTCTTCGGGTGCTTCAAAAACTCAACTATCTCCATCAATTCCTGCTTGGCCTCATCCAAGCCAGCCACATCATCAAAGGTAACGCGGCTTTTTTCTTCCGAATACATTCTCGCCCGACTTTTCCCAAAGGACATGGCCTTGTTGCCGCTACCTTGCATCTGGTTAATCAAGAAAATCCAAAGCACCACGACCACTACGATGGTGAAGACCGTGGGCAACAAGGACCACCACCACGCCCGGTCCTTTTCCGGTTCAGCACTGACACTGATTCCCAATTCATAGAGTCTGTCCGCCAGATTCTGAGTACCATAGGGAATCTCCGCAAAAATCACGGAACCATCCCACAGCTTTCCTTCGACCCGTTGACTGCCAATTACCCGGGCCGATTCGATTTGTCCCGCAGCCGCATAGTCCAGAAACTCGCTATACCCTACCTCGCGCACGGTGGTAGGATCGCTGTAGAACATATTCACCATGAAGACGGCTACAATCGCAATTAAGAGGTATACGCTCAAACCTCTTAGAAACCTATTCAAAAAATACCCTCCCTTCGGTGATAACACCGGCACAATGGGTGAAGGAGGAACACATTTCTCCTTATTCCCAGCTATTATATCATAGGGGTTAAGTGATTACAATTTGAAGTCCTTTGGGGGTAAACAGTGAAGTTGGGAAGCGAAAACCGCGGTAGACCCCGAATACGTTGTCTCAACCATGAACCTGGTGCTTAAGACGAAGCTGCAAAACCTGGGCAGTATTACGGGTTATCTTGACCCGATCCGCGATGGTAAATCCCGGCACCCACAGGATCCCTTCCCCATCGCAGACCAAGGGAAACAGATCTCGCACTTCGTTGGGGATCTTCGCGTCAATAAAGATATCCTTGAGTTTGCGGGTGCCGGGACTGCCCAACAACCGCACCCGATCCCCCGCCCGCCGACCGCGAACATAGAGCGGACCTTTGCACCGTGCAAGATCGATATACTCCACAAAATCCACAGAGCCCTGTCCGGTCTGCAAGTAAGTGACCAAAGGGGCAAAGCCCGCCGACCCTCGTTCAAAGGTTGTGGGCCCTTGGTCCACAATCTTCGCCGATAGGTACAAACCCATGGGCAGATGACACTCGCCGGGACAAGGTAGGGGAAAAACCGCCAGGGCAGAAGGTACGCTTTCTGTCGTCTGTTCCCTTAGGGTAAGAAGAGAGCCGTCGCTTATCACCCGGCAGCCCTGGGGCCAATCAAGGCATAGTTTCTCTCCTAAGCTTTGCAAGAGCTGCTCCACATGGTCAAAGGTAAGGCCCCGCAGGTGACCGGTGACCTCTCCGTAAGCCTGCCGCACCAGGCGTCTTTGCAGAGCCAGGGGCAGCGCAAGCAGCTCCTGGACGAACAGAGAGACCTCCTTTGGCCCACCACCTGATGAGGACATCTTAAGTTTACGGTAATACTTTGCCGCTAGGGATTCCATAACCTGGCCTTCAAAATAGGTGATGCTAGCCAGTTGAGCAAGGGTCCCACGGATCCGAGGATTGTAGGTTTCCAAGAGGGGTAACAGCTCTTGACGAATCCTGTTTCGAAGGTAGATGGGTTGCCGGTTGGTGACATCTTCATAATAGGTAAGCTTGTGTTCCCGGGCATAGGCAAGGATCTCTTCCCGGGAACAATGGAGCAAAGGGCGGATATACGGACCGCGGACCGGGGGAATTCCCGCCAGGCCCAAAGGGCCCGTGCCCCGCAGCAGGTTGATGAGTACCGTTTCCGCCTGATCATCGGCATGATGGCCTAGGGCCACGCGCTGGGCCTGCAATTCTTCGGTTAACTCCCGAAAAAGGGTATAACGGGCCCGCCGACCCGCTTCCTCCACCGACTCCCGGTTCTCCCTGGCCAGTCTCGCCACATCCACAATCCGGTAATGAAATGGTAGCCCCCATTCTCCGGCCAGGCTCCGCACATATTCCATTTCCTCCGTGGCCTCGGGCCGCAGACAATGATGCAGATGGGCCACATGCAAGGTCAAACCGTATTCCGAACGAAAGCGAAGCAATACGTGGAGCAAGACCACAGAATCGGGGCCCCCGGACACCGCCACAATCACCCGATCCTGTGGTTGCAACATTTGATACCGACGAATTGTCTCCCTGCACTGTTCCAATAGGTCCATAGGACACCCCACCAAGCTTAGGTAAGGTTATTATAGCACAGGCGAAGCACCTATTGACCTACCCGCACGTACAGGGGAATCTCTTCATTATTATAGAACTGGTGATTCGGTGTGGCCCTCGTGATTCGGGTTACCACAATGGTCACATCATCGGGTAATTGCTCCCCCACCACCTGGCGCAGCTCGTCTAGCACTCGGCGCGCGATCTTCCCAGGATCATCGGTCTTGATCCGGGCGAGAAGCTCGGCAATCCACTGCTCCGACTCCAACAGCTCGCTTTGCTGATCGATGGCCCCGTCGGTAATCATGACCAGGATATCCCCATGTTCTAGACGCCGGGTTTGACTTTGGATCTCGATCTCGGGGAAAATCCCCAC
This sequence comes from Bacillota bacterium, assembly GCA_012839765.1. NCBI lineage: Bacteria > Bacillati > Bacillota > Bacillota bacterium. Next base: position 10,020 of record DUMW01000031.1, on the reverse strand, counting down.
CGGAAGGGAGTTGGCCCGGACGATCTCAACTTCATCGGGGCGCACGATGAAACTGGGGGTAGAACCGATCTTGATGAAATCCACCAGCCCCGTATACATGTCCACCAAGGCCAGATCGATGGTGGCAAAGGTCTCCTTCACCGAGCGCAACAGTAAAACCGAATTAACCGTCTGCAGGGCGAACTGCACGTCAAAGCCGTTTTCCAGCATTCTCTCCAGCATCGACACCGTGGCCTGGCTTTCTTTGGCCGCCTCAGGCCCAATTCCCATGCCGTCACTGATCAGCAGCGCAATTTTCCCATTGGGCAGCATCAGCTTGGTCCATTCATCGCCACTGACCGTGTCCTTGGGTACATTCAAAGCCACGGTCTCCAGGTTAAACTTGCGCTCCGGAAGAAAAACACATCGGCACCGGCCCTCGCTGCTACAAAAGCGTTGCCAAACCGAATAGGATTCTCCCAACACCTGGTCCATCAAGGCCGGGATGCGGTTGCTGCAAAACTGGGCGCCATGGCAGAGTCGTTGCCGTTCTATAGTGACCCTGCGGACGCCCCCTTCGTCGGTGATCAGAACTTCCGCGGGAAAAAGTTCATGCACGGTGAATTGTTCCTTCAAGATCTGCTGCAGTCCCAAGTCTTCACACAGACCGATCTCAAACTGCGCCGCCACTCCCTTAATGAGCTGGGAAACCCCCGCCAGTTGTCGGCGGACGATACCCCGGCTCTCACTAACCCGCTGACCCCAGTAGTTGTTGATCCGCAACCGTTCGGCCGCCTCCCGCAAAGTGGCGGTCAGGCGATGGGCATGCAGACAATACTTCTGAAAACGCGGCGGCAGATCCCTGGTGGAAAGGTTTCGTCTGTGCTCCACCGAAGCTAGCAATTCCACCAAATCCCAGTAGGTCTGATAGAAGTTTTCCTCCCAACATTTGCGATAACTAACACAGGAGGCACAGGCCTTTTCGGAAATATACTCGCAGGCCCGGTTAAGTTGGGAGTGCCGGCTTTCCTCGGGGGTCTTATCGTCCCCGAAGGTGCTCGCCAGTTCCTCAAAGACCCGGGACATACCACTAAGCTTGTCCGCGAAGGAATCCTGCAGGGCCGAGGCCACCTCTTGGACGTTAGCCTGCTGGTACTGCACCGGTAGGAAGCGTTGGAGTTTATGTAGGACCTGTTGAGGAATTATCAGGAAAAGGAGGGCTGCCAGCAGGGTGGCTCCCATCTCCCCCACCAAAGTAGGCGCTAAAGAAAGGTAAAGAAGCAGTTGGCTGACCAAGAATCCGAAAACCATCCACCCCCGGGCCTTATGGCGAAAGACCCCAGCCACGGTGCCGGGAAAGCCCAGAGAAGCTAAAAGCAACGGCGGTCCGGCCAAAGGCAACATCAGTCCCACACCAATGGTGGTGCCCAAGACCGCCGCGGCACCGGGTCCCCCGATATAGCCGGCGGTGAGGATAGCCAGTCCACTGATTACATAGACTAAGGCCACCCCAAACACCTGAAGGTTTCCAATTCCCATGAGGGCACCCAAACCGATTAGAAGTAAGCTGATAAACTCCTGGACACCGAAGGGTAAAGACCTGGTCTTAATGGCCGCCACACCGGGTACGAACAAAAGGCAAGAGACCCCTGTCAAAAGGCCATGGATAACCACTGAAAGGATAACGTAGGGTGGGGACCCCCCAGCCAGGGGGGGGATTCCCTGGAGCATGGTGACCGTCACCCCAACCGCAAAGGCATATTGGCCCATTTTGTCCTTCCAATTGGCTTTGAGGACCACAGCAAAGATCCAAAAAAGGGTGTAAAGAATAAGGTAGACGGGCAGCACTCTCATATTCCCAAAGGCAACTCCTGCGGCAAGCCAACCCATCATCCCTAGGTTCAACGCCGGATCCCGTAACAACAGACATGCCGCGGCAAAACCGATCCCCAAGGGGTGTAGGCCACTGGTCAACTCCACCTGGGTTAACAGGGCCACTAGGATATAGTAGGGCAACTTGTCGAAGGCAAACAGGGCGGATAACACCGTGAGCAAGTTGCCCAGAGGCAGTCTCTTCGGCCTGCTGGAAACATGGGCCTTTGCACTTAAGGGCATACAGTAGGTACTCGCGTCGGATTGTTCGATCATCACCAACATCAACACCTTTCGCTCCTTAACTGATAAGCCGGACAAGTTACCATGCTAAGCCTAACACAAAGAAGGTCTGTTTGTTTGTCGACATCCGCAGAACTAGATTCCCTACATTCCGACATTAACCGTTACGTTCCTCATAAAGAGGGATTTCTTCGGATTTCCCCCAGGCGCTTGCATTAGTGGTGTATAATTATTCGTCTAATCCTGTGCCATTTTGTGACCAATTACGTCCCTCCGCCAATGGTTTTCCGTGGAACTCGTCCCTGCGGTCGAAGGAAAATGACGGATATTGACAATTGGTTGTAGGCTTTCGATATCGTCCCCTCATACCGTTCAGGAAGCCGGTTTCGTCCCTATGACTACCCAGATACAACAATTAACGATCTCTCCTCACACCGACATAGGATACTTTGAAAGAACTTTAAACAATACCCTTGACCCCCGGGGATTAACCATATATACTCTCTACTTGGGCCTGTATATTTTTTATTTTTATACACTGAACTGCAAAGGAGCTTTAGTAAAGGCTTTGCCTGCCGATCCCTGCTTCCATCCGGGATGGGTTCTATTTCCATGATACTAGTAGTAGAAGGATTCGGAGCAAAACCGTAGAATACTGTATAATAACTAACTGGGGCTAACCCAAATGTTGTAAATAGGAGGTATTCAGATGCGTACACTCAAAGCACTCATCGTCACACTAGTCTCAGTGCTGCTCTTAACATCGGCACTGACCGCTGCGGCCGACTTACCAAAGGGCCCACAGGCGGACGAGCTGTACTTCATTATCATTACTGATAATGAAGCACGGTTGCGGGCACTACAGCTGGGCGAGATCCATATCTACCCCGGTCTGACCACGCCCGAAACCATCGACACCCTTTTCGCTGATCCGAACATCGAATTGACCTTTGATCTGGGCTTCCATATGTTCTACACTGCCTTGAACATGCGGAGGGCTCCCCTGGATGACGTTGCCGTACGTCAAGCCATCGCCCATCTCGTGGATCGGGACCGGATCATCAACACCCTGTTCTCCGGGTACATGCTGCCCCTAGAGGCCTTCGTGCCCCCATCCTCCCCCTTCCACAATCCACAGGCGGCACACTATGAGTATAGCCCAAGGAAAGCTGCGGAAATCCTCGACGCAGCCGGTTATGTCATGGGACCCCGCGGCGTGCGGATCGATCCACGCACCGGTGAGCCCATGGAAGAGATCGAATTCCTAACCCCAACCTTTGATATTGCCCCAACCTCCGCCCAGATCGGCGAGCTGATTTGCAACGAGGCACGGGCCATTGGTATCCCGGCGAAGCACGTTCCTATGGACTTTAACATTATTCTGGAACGTATCGACGTATTTGATTTCGACACCTACTGCTTGGCATGGGGTCTGGGCCGTGACCCGGTCGATCTGTACACCCTGTTTCACTCCAACTTCGATGTAGAGCGGGGCAACAACACCCCTGGTATCCGCGATCCTAAGTTGGATGCCGCTTTGGAAGAGCTGTATTACGCAGCTAACTATGACGAGGCAATGGAAGCTGCTTACGCGGCCCAGGAGGTTCTCTCAGAACTGCTACCTTATATTACCCTCTACTCCCGTCCCTATATTGATGCCTTCCGGACGGACAAGGTCGAGGGCTTCATCCCGATGCTTGGTTACGGTGCAGCTCAATACAACAACAAGTGGACAACGCTGAACATCCGACCCACAACAAATCAGGCCATCCGTTGGCTGTTGCCTGAGAACCCCAAAACCCTGAACCCGGCACTTGCTGACAGTTCCTATGACTGGGAAATCCTCGGCCGGACCACTGACGCTCTGTTGGAAGTAGATCCCGAGACCCTCGAGGATATTCCCTGGGTCGCCACCGAGTGGGAAGTGGGCACCTGGGAGCCTGACGTAGAGGCCCTCAAGGATATCGACCGCTTTACCCGGGTAGACGACGTAGCCACCAAGCTAACCTTCAAACTGCGCGATGACATCAAGTGGCATGACGGTATGCCCTTCACCGCCCACGACGTCAAGTTCTCCATCGAGTACTACATCGAGCATCAACTGCAAGAGCAGTACCAGTACGTGATTGACGTCGTCAAGGTAGAATGCCCCGACGATTACACCGTCGAGGTCTACATGGCGAACCTCAGCTACTGGCACTTGGGTAACGTGGCTGGCCGCTACTGGCTGCCTAAGCACATCTGGCAAGATGTCACGGATCCGTTGAACTTCCAGCCCTGGCTGGAGCCCCATCCCACCGTGGAAGGGCTGACCAAGCTGGTAGGTATCGGGCCCTTCATCTTCAAGTCCATGGAAACTGGCCAGTACGTCCACATGGTCAAGAACCCCTACTACTGGGCAGCGCAATAACCTGAAAGGGGCCCTCAGGGGCCCCTTTTCCCCTGCGGAAGGTGGATTGAAGTGCAGTTTATAAGGTATATTCTTAGACGACTAGTATATGCAGTTGTTATTCTGTTCTTTATTCTTACATTCAACTTCTTTATATTTCGGGTGATGCCCGGAGATCCGGTAGGTACCCTCCAATCTCCCAGCATGACTCCCGAGATGAAGTCGTTGTTAGAAAAACAATATGGATTGGACAAACCGCTTTGGGAGCAGTATCTACTGTATATGAAAAATTTGCTAAAGTTTGAATTCGGTTACTCCTTCCAATCCAGAAGACCGGTGGCTGACGAGATCCTCGAACGGCTTCCGAATACCCTGTTACTCTTGGGAACATCCACCATTCTTTCCATGGTGGTTGGCATCCTCTTGGGCATTTTTGCTGCCTCCAAACAGGGCTCCATCGCGGAGCATCTGACCATCGGTTCAGGGCTCTTTGCCTATTCGGTTCCCACTTTCTTTTTGCAGTTGCTTTTGCTTTTAGCCTTTGCTTATTTCTGGCCGATCTTTCCAATCCGGGGTACCATGAGCATTCCCCCACCCACAGGATTTTTCCCTGTGCTTTGGGATCGGCTACATCATTTGGCTTTGCCTGTAATCAGTTTGACGATCGTTGGTTTCGGTTCCTGGGCTTTGTATACCCGCAATACCATGGCTGATGTACTAAGCCAAGATTTTATTGTCACTGCCAAAGCCAAGGGACTAACCCCAAGAAGAGTCTTGTTCCAACATGCCTTTCGGAGCATTCTTCCCCCGATCGTCACCCTGTTTTTCCTGAATCTACCCGGGATCATCGGAGGAGCCGTAGTTACAGAGTCCATTTTCTCCTGGCCGGGGGTGGGCCGTTATTTATTGCAGGCCACGATGGAAAAGAACTACCCCGCGGCCCAAGGGGCTTTCTATTTGATTGCCCTTGCCGTACTAATCTCTAACTTCCTGGCCGACCTAGCCTATGGCCTTGTGGATCCCCGGATCCGGGTGGGCGAAGGGGGTGGACACTAATGGATTTTCGCTCTTTCGTGCAGCAGTTTCGACGGAGTCGATCCGGCATGGTGGGCTTGGGCATTCTAGTTGTCTTTGTGCTGATGGCCCTTTTCGCCCCCTTGCTCACTTCATATGATCCTCTCAAGGATATGAATTTGGCGAATCGGATGGCGATGCCCGCATGGTTCCGGCTCTTTCCTAAGTATCGTGATGCCCTGCAAGGTAGCGCTTTCAACGTTTCCCCAAATGAATGGGAAAGGTCTACCGACGTAGAGGTAGAAGCCTCCACGTGGCACGAGGAAGATGTCGAATACCTGAGGTTGGAACTGCCTCCAGGGGAGGCGGAGGTTCTGTTCACCTATGCCTTCGATTACCCATCAAATACAGCGAGTGTTTTCGAGATTGCCTTGCATTATGGGATACCCCAGTTAGAAGCGGGGAGCACGACCTTAGCTTTCTCCATTGTGGATCCCAATGGGACGGAGTACAACCTGTGGCAGTCCCAAACCCACAGATCCCCGATGGAGATTCGGAAGTTCGCCGTAGACTCCCGGGATATGCGGGTGAAGACCGCCTTGGGATTAGGCCCCTTCGGGGACCCTGCTAAACATGTCTTTACCACCGAGGGTAAGTACACCTTGCGTCTCCGGGTTGCCAAAACCGAGGACAGTGGGGCCACCAGCATCGATTTGGCTCCCTTGAGCTTCCGGGTACCCGGTGAAGTACACGGTGTCTTGGGTGTAGACCACTTAGGGTGCGACCTGTGGAGTCAGTTGGCCTACGGTACCCGCTTTGCGCTTTTAATTGGCCTTTCCGCTGCATTTATCTCGGTAATCGTGGGTACCACCATTGGCATTGTCAGCGGTTATGTGGGTGGCCTGGTGGACGAGCTTTTGATGCGGGCAACCGACATCATGCTCAGTGTCCCGTTGCTACCGATCCTGATTATCCTAGCGGCGTTCTTTGGTAAGAATATCTGGACCACAGTGCTACTCATTGCCATCTTCTCCTGGATGAGCACCGCACGTTTGGTCCGATCCCAAACCCTGAGTTTGCGCGAGCAGACCTTCGTGGAAGCCGCCCGGGCCGCGGGTGCCTCCAAGACCTATATCATGTGGCGCCATATTCTGCCCAACGTATTGCCCTTGGTGTTTGCCTCCTTGGTACTGCTCATTCCCAGCGCGATTTTGTTTGAGTCGACGCTGAGCTTCTTGGGCTTTGGCGATCCCAGCACACCCACTTGGGGTAATATGCTGCAAAGCGCCCAGAGCTTCGGTGCCTTTACACGGCTGGCCTGGTGGTGGATCCTGCCACCTGGTATTGCCATTACGCTCTTGGCCCTAGCCTTTGTCTTGATTGGCAATACCCTGAACGAAATCCTAGATCCCAGGCGCCAAGAGAGGTGATGTGACAATGGCACTGCTTGAAGTTAAAGACCTGAAAATGCATTACCAGACCCAACAGGGTGCTGTGAAAGCTATCGATGGCCTCAGCTTTGAACTTCCCGTCCAGGGGACTCTGGGGATCGCCGGTGAATCGGGGTGTGGGAAGAGTAGCTTAGGGTTGAGTATCCTGAGGTTATTGCCGAAAAATGGTCGCTTCGTAGATGGTTCCATCAAGTTTGATGGACAAAACCTACTGGATATGTCTGAACCGGAGTTCCGCGATCAGATCCGCTGGAAGCGAATATCCATGGTCTTCCAGGGCGCCATGAACGCCCTAAATCCGGTGATTCGGGTTGGTGACCAAATTGCCGAATCCATTATCCACACCGAAGGAAAGTCGGCCAAGGAAGCCTACGAGCGTACCACTGAACTGCTGGAAATGGTAGGAATTAGTCCCCACCGGGCCAAAGAATACCCCCATGAGTTCAGTGGCGGCATGAAGCAGCGGGCGGTTATTGCCATGGCTTTGGCCTGCCGGCCAGACCTGGTGATTGCCGACGAGCCCACCACTGCTTTAGACACCCTGGTACGGGCTCAAGTAATGCAGACATTGATTGAACTCCGGGAGAAGTTCTCCCTGTCCATGATCCTCATCTCCCACGATCTGCCGATCATTGCCAAGACCTGTGATCAGGTGATGATCATGTACGCTGGAAAGATCATGGAAACGGGCGATACGGTATCGGTGTTTACCAAGCCGTTACACCCCTATACCCAAGGTTTGATCACCGCTGTCCCCCATATTCGGGCGGAGCAGACGGAAATCAAGGCGATCCCTGGCCATCCGCCGGATCTTTTGAATCCGCCTTCGGGTTGCGTGTTCCATCCGCGGTGTCCCATCGCTGATAAGGAATGCGAGAAGTTGGAACCCACACTGCGCTCCTTTGGTAAGCAGATGGTGGCATGCCACAAGCTTACATCGGAGTCAGCCGCGGAGGTGGTTTAAATGCAGACACAACCGATTGTCGAAGCGAAAAACCTGGTGAAGCACTTCCCGGCCCGGGGACGAGGTGTCGTTCGTAAGGCCGTAGTGCGGGCTGTGGATGATATAGATCTGCAAATCTATCCTGGAGAGATCCTGGGCTTAGTGGGTGAATCCGGTTGCGGGAAGACCACCACCGGACGGCTTCTTTTGCGGTTAATCGAACCCACTTCCGGTGAAATCCTATACAAGGGCCAGGACATTACGGCGCTAAAGGGCAAGGACCTGAAGATGATGCGGAGGAAACTACAGATCATCTTCCAGGACCCCTACACATCCTTGAATCCCCGGATGAATCTCCTCCAGATCATCTCCGAACCCTTACGGATTCAAGGTATGCTGGAGAGCCACGATCAAGCGGTGGAGATCGTCACATCGGTGTTGGCCGAGGTCGGCTTAACTCCTCCGGAACAGTACCTGACCCGGTTCCCCCACGAACTGTCCGGTGGACAGCGACAGCGGGTGGCCATTGCCCGGGCACTGGTGATGAATCCGGACTTCATCGTGGCGGATGAACCGGTGTCCATGTTGGACATCTCTATCCGGGGCGGTATTTTGAACCTCATGCTGCGGTTGTCCAAGGAAAGACATGTGGCTTTCTTGTATATCACCCACGACCTGGCTACCGCTCGGCACATCTGTAACCGGATTGCTGTAATGTATTTGGGTGAGATGGTGGAACTAGCGTCCGCAGATACCCTGATCTACGGTTGCAAGCATCCCTATACCAAGGCCTTGATTAACGCGGTCTTGGATCCGGATCCCACCGACCGAACAATTCAGATCGATCTGTCCGGCGAGGTCCCCAACGTCACTGACCCACCACCGGGTTGCCGCCTCCATCCCCGTTGTCCCTATGCAGTGGAGATCTGCAAGACCACGGAGCCTGAATTCAAGGAAGTGGAGCCGGGGCATTGGGTGTCCTGTCACTTGGCCAAGTAGCTCGGATCATATCAAGGAGGAGGGGGCGATTAGCCCCCGTCCTCTCCCACCACCGTACGTCCCGTTCGGTATAAGGCGGTTCACCAAGCTTGACGAATTTGTTGATGGTAACCTTCGGCTATGCTCATCAGCCCTTGACTGCTCCAATACCAATTATCCAGGGCTATGCTTAGGATCTTGGATACCCGCCAGGCGCTTCGACTCAAGAGAATCCCTCCATCACGTCGCAGTTTTCCCGCTAACCCTTGGACCTGGATCCCTGGCCGTAGAACAAGCTCCAATCTCCATGGTTTGTCATCGGCACCACAGTCCTGTGAGGCATGGATCTTCTTGTTTTTCCGCCAAGTGCCAGCAACCACCGGAGCGGCCAAATGGGGCTGTGTTGCGCTCACAAGACGGGCAAAACCCATCAGACTACTCTGGTGGCGCTGCCCTCCCCTGAGCTCCGGAGGCACTGCGTCGTGCAGTACCCCCAAGTGGATGCCAGCAATCAACATTCCTCGCCCTACTAGACCAGCGCCTGGCTCGATTCCTAGGCAATAGACGCACATAACCCAAGATTGTCTCCGCCAATGTCGTTGCGTATATCTGGTATAGAATCCTGCAGTAGAAGATCGTCCCAATAGCAATAGACCGGACCTAACTCCCGAAGACCAGTACGAATGGCAGGTACTCTCATCATTGAAGGCCGTAACGTACCAACACTGGCTTGAACCGTCAAGAAGAACTACTTCGACAAAGGATTGCAAAGTATTTTAGTAATTCAGCTACCGGAAGGATGAAGCCATAGCTGTGAAGCAGCTTGCCCCTGGATATGGGGCTTCTTCAGCGCACACATATTTCGGTTGCTTTGGACTTTCCTGACTGTTCTTGCCAAAAGCGGGTACCTAGGGAAACTCACCCAGGGCTAACATCCCTTTTTCTATCATCACCATCAGACCGGGTGGATGTGCTGCCTCTGCTTTCCTGGACCAAACGCTCAAAACCGGGTACGAATCAGGCCCGGGTCCACGCAAATTTCGTAGGGACGCTTGAAGAAGAGAGGGAGGATATTCCAGACAAAAAAAGAAAGAGTCCTCAAACAAGAAAAGAAGGCGCTAAGCGCTAAAAGGAGGACTCTTTCCATGATT
>DUMW01000030.1 GCA_012839765.1 Bacillota bacterium | reverse complement strand
TCACACGTTCTTCCCAAAGCTGACGTTTGTCTTGGGTCACCACACCAGTCACCTCGCTAAGTTATGATGGTTCGATTATCCCACCACAACAAAACTGGTGCTATGTGGGTTAGCTTTGACGTTTACACAGTACTGGCATATACTCTACCCGATGATGGTTTTCGGTCCGTCTATGTGGGTTGGAAAAAATGGTACTTGGCGAACGTCAGACAGGAATGCTCTCGGGGGATTGTGAGAAGCGTAGAAACAAGTGGAGTAGCAGTAGCGGATTGCAGCATCTGGTTAGGGAAGGAGTCACGAGCTTTACAGAGGAAAGCCCTGCATTTTTTTATGCTGAATGACCTTGACTTTTTGTTCCGTCGTCACTAAAATAGATACGCACGGGGGACAATAAACGACTCCTTTAGCTCTTGACGAGGGCAGAAACACGTGATATCATGTGTGAGGCACGTGAGCCATTAGCTCAGACGGTAGAGCACCGGACTTTTAATCCGGGTGTCCTGGGTTCGAGTCCCAGATGGCTCACCATTTCTTTTCCTGTGGGCATCAGTCACCCCGTAGAAATGACAGGAGTATCTTGCTACCAAGAAAACTTCTTGGTATAATACGCGGTGAACATGGCTTACTGCGGGCGAGAGTGATGGAACTGGCAGACATGCTGGACTTAGGATCCAGTGCCTTAACCGGCATGGGGGTTCAAATCCCCCCTCTCGCACCATACACTCGACTGTGAAGCGGCGGATTCAGGCAAGGCCTGTTCTCCGCTAATTTTTTGCATATGCACCTGTTTTTCCGTGTTCGGTGTTTAAAAGGGAGGTCTACGGTTATACTATGAAGGTCTCAGTGGAAAACTTGGAAAATGATGTGGTAAGACTCAAGATCGAAGTCGATGACCAACTGGTGGAAGAAGAACTGAACAAAGCATATAAGAGACTTGTGGGCAGACTGAGTATACCCGGGTTCAGAAAGGGTAAAGCGCCCCGCTGGGTTGTTGAGAAACGCTATGGTCGTGGCTTGCTCTTGGAAGAGAGTTACGAAAATATCATCAACCGGGCCTATCGGCAAGCGCTGTCGGAGACCAAGGTGGAGCCGATGGCGCAGGCAGACATTAGTGAAGTAGACTTTGCAGAAGATGGCACTAACTTTTGCTTTGTGGCAGAAGTACCGGTTCGGCCGAAGGTAGAACTCGGTACATACAAAGGCATCGAACAGGACAAGATTGATCCCGTTGTAACCGATGAGGATGTTGAGAATGCCATCGAGATGATGCGGCATAGGTATGCCGAATATGTTACCGTAGACCGAGATGAACTGCAGGACGGGGATCTCGCCACCGTGGATATTGAGACTTTCGTAGACGGAAAGCCGATTCCCGGTGGAGCCGAACTCGGGTTGGTCATCCGGATGGGCAGTGATCAATTGGGTCCTGATACCGATAGCCAACTGATTGGCCTGAAGGTTGGTGAAGAGAGGACTATCACCACTACCCTGTCTGAGGACTTTGGTGATGAGTATGCTGGTAAGGAAGCTACGATCAAGGTAGCCCTTAATGAGATTAGTGAATTGCGGCTGCCTGAGTTAGATGCCGAGTTCATCAAGGACTTGGAATCCAACGAGCTGCAAGAAGAAGAGGAAGTTGCAACCGAAACTGAAGAGACTGATGAGGCGGATGTCACGGAAGAAACTGATGACGAGGATGTCGTGGAGGCGTTCAAGAAGAGAATTCGCCGCAACTTGGAGGAGCGGGCTAAGGCCAGTGCTGAGCAGGAGTACGAAAACAACTTGCTTACCAAAGTCATCGAGGGTAGTAAGTTTAATCTCCACGACAAGATTGTAAGCGAAAGGGCCCAGGAGATCCTAAGGCGGTATGAGAATCGGTTGTCTTACTTTGGTTTGTCCTTGGATAGTTACCTGATGGCCAATGGCCTTAGTAAAGAAGCGTTCCAAAATATTCTGGAAAAGGAAGCCATCCGCAACCTTAGCTATGAGTTCGTGATGGAGGCAATCGCGGAGGCGGAAGGAATTACTGTGACCGACGAAGAAATTGATCAATGGGTTAAGGAAATGCTAAACAATGCCGACGCTACTGCCGAGCAGATTGCTCCGTTCAGGGAACTTGCGGAGACGGAGTTGAAAAGGACAAAGGCAGCGGAGTTAGTAGTGGATTCTTCGGTTCCCAACATTATCCAGAAGACGTTGAGCGAGATGTCTGCGGAACCTGAAGAGGTAGCAGATGACGCAGCTGACAAGGAGTAGGGAGCAGCAGAAGACCTAACATGGAGGTGTTCTGAATGAGCACATTGATTCCAATGGTAGTGGAACAAACCAACCGGGGGGAACGTGCGTACGATATTTATTCCCGGTTGTTGAAGGACAGGATTGTGTTCATTGGTGGCCCCATCGACGATTATATGGCGAACTTAGTCATTGCTCAGCTGTTGTTCCTGGAGTCCGAGGACCCAGACAAGGATATTTTCCTTTATATCAACAGCCCGGGTGGTGTTGTCTATTCGGGATTGGCCATCTACGATACGATGCAGTATATCAAGCCCGATGTTTCTACCATTTGTGTGGGAATGGCTGCGAGTATGGCTGCCTTGCTACTGACAGCCGGTACCAAGGGTAAACGCTTTGCCCTACCTTACTCGCGGATCATGATCCATCAGCCCTTGGGCGGTGTACGCGGACAGGCGACTGAGATCGAGATCGAAGCCAGAGAAATCCTTCGCCTCAAACGAATTGGTAATGAGATTATCAACAGACATACTGGTCAACCGTTGGAGAAGGTTGAAAAGGACACCGAACGGAACTACTACATGTCAGCGGAGGAAGCTGTTGAATACGGTTTAATCGACAGCATTTTGAGAAACGATAGTCGTATCGTGCAGAAATAACACCTTGCGTAGTTAGCATAAACTAGCGATTTGAGGTGAAGAAATGGCCAAATTTGGGGATGAAAAGGGACAGGTCAAATGTTCGTTCTGTGGTAAGCAACAGGAACAGGTAAGAAAGATCATCGCTGGCCCCGGTGTATATATCTGTGATGAGTGCATCGAGCTATGCACCGAAATCATCGAAGAGGAGCTCAACGAGGATCTGGATGTTGAACTGCAGAATGTCCCCAAACCCGCTGAGACTAAAGCCGTATTGGACCAGTATGTCATTGGACAAGAACAGGCAAAGAAGGTTCTTTCCGTAGCAGTATACAACCACTACAAACGACTCAGTGCCCAATCCTGGATCGATGATGTGGAGATCCAAAAGAGTAACATTTTGCTGCTTGGCCCAACGGGTAGCGGTAAGACCCTGTTGGCCCAGACTTTGGCCCGGATACTCAATGTTCCCTTTGCGATTGCCGATGCCACCTCCCTGACCGAAGCCGGCTACGTGGGCGAGGACGTAGAAAACATCCTCTTGAAGCTAATTCAGGCGGCCGACTATGATATCGAGCGGGCGGAGAAGGGAATTGTCTACATCGACGAAATCGATAAGATCGCGCGTAAATCGGAGAACCCTTCGATTACCCGGGATGTGTCTGGAGAGGGCGTACAACAGGCCCTCTTGAAGATTTTAGAGGGAACGGTAGCCAGTGTACCGCCCCAGGGCGGCCGGAAACACCCGCATCAGGAGTTTATCCAGATCGATACCACCAATATCCTGTTTATCTGCGGCGGTGCCTTTGACGGTCTGGAGAAAATCATCGAAAACCGGATTGGACGACAGGGCATTGGATTCGGAGCCGACATCAAGAGTAAGGAAGAAAAGCCCATTGGCGAGATTTTGCGGCAACTGATGCCGGAGGATCTACTCAAGTTTGGATTGATCCCTGAGTTTGTTGGTCGGCTTCCCGTTGTGGTGGCGTTGGATGCCTTGGACAAGGCGGCACTAGTAAAGATCCTCACCGAACCGCGCAACGCCCTGGTAAAGCAGTTCAAGAAGTCCTTTGAACTGGACAATGTGGAATTGGAGTTCGAAGAAGAGGCATTAGTGACCATAGCCGAAAGAGCACTGGAGCTGAAGACCGGTGCCCGGGGATTGCGATCAATCATGGAAGGGATTATGCTGGATATCTCCTTTGAGATTCCTTCCCGGGATGACATCGCCAAGGTTATCGTAACCAAGGATGCGGTATTGGGTAAGGCCGGTCCGGAAATCATCCGGGTGGGCCAAAAGGAAGAGTCAGCGTGAAGGAGGGCCTGCCCGTTGGGGTTGGGGTAGGCCTTTTGTTGTCCTTGCTTTTTTCTTTCGAGTTTTCTCGAATCCCCATGATTACCTCCACGAAAGGGTTTTTGACCATGAAGACAAAGGGTGCAAACCATGCCCGGGCCTTGCTTGTATTCCTACTTCCTTTGCTTGTTCTTTCCGGATGCCGTTCGGGTTCGGGGGTGCGGATCGGCTGGGTGGGTCGAAGCGTTCCAGGCGTCATGGAAGCCCGCTTTGTGCGTTTTAACGGCTCCCAATACCAACGGGTCAGGCTGGAAGAAGAAGATCGGCTTAGCATAACCTACAGTGCAGAACTGGATGCGGGCAAGCTCACCGTAGCATTGGTGGCGCCAGATAAGAGCACGGTCTTTGAAGCCGAGGCCAAGAACCAAGAAGAAACCAGTGAAGTGGCTATTACCAAAAGCGGTGTTTACCGGGTGTTGATCCGGGCAGAGCAGGCCAAGGGGCGCTTCACTGTGACCTGGAAACGCCAGTCAGATTGAGAAGATAGGGCGACCTAGGGAATAGTCCAACTGGCTTGCCCTCCCCAATTGCGCCTTCTCACCTTTGCCTACAGGACGACCCGCTGTGTCGAGCAATTGGGTTTCCGATGCCTTTTGGTGGACAAGAAATGTCAGCATCAGGCACCCATGTTTAAAGGTTCCACCGGCTGGGCATAATAGGCATAAAGACTGTAGGGAAGGTGAAACCATGAACTTGATGGCTGTCCTGGGGCTGATCAACTTCTTTTTTGCCATTGTGATCGGTCTTTACTTTTGGAACTTGCTGCGGCAGCAGCAGTCGAACAAGTCTGCCATCGACCGGGAGTCCAAAAAGGAAATGGAGAGCCTGCGGAAACTCAAGGCTATTTCCTTAAGTGAGCCTCTGTCTGAAAAAACCCGTCCGCGACGCTTCGAAGACATTGTGGGCCAGGAGGATGGGCTGAAGGCCCTCAGGGCGGCCCTTTGTGGCCCAAATCCCCAGCATGTGTTGATCTACGGACCACCTGGGGTGGGTAAGACTGCGGCCGCAAGGGTTGTCTTGGAGGAAGCCAAGAAGAATCCCCTTTCCCCCTTCCGCCCCGATGCTGCCTTTGTGGAGGTGGATGCCACCACCGCCCGCTTCGATGAACGGGGGATCGCGGATCCTTTGATGGGTTCTGTCCATGATCCCATTTATCAAGGAGCAGGACCTTTGGGGATGGCGGGTATTCCCCAGCCTAAGCCCGGTGCGGTGACCAAAGCCCACGGTGGTATTCTGTTCATCGACGAAATTGGTGAATTGCACCCGATCCAGATGAACAAGCTGCTGAAAGTGTTGGAAGATCGTAAGGTATTCTTGGAAAGTGCCTATTACAATCCCGAGGATACCAACATTCCTCAACACATCCACGAAATCTTTCAAAATGGTTTGCCCGCCGATTTTCGCCTGGTGGGGGCCACCACCCGCATGCCCTGGGAGATTCCGCCCGCTATCCGGTCCCGGTGTTTGGAAGTGTTCTTCCGTCCCCTCCTGCCAGAGGAGATCAAAAGGATCGCTGAGCAGGCGGCCAAAAAGATCGGTTTCAGTCTCCAAGAGGGTGTTTTGGACATCTTGAAGAATTACGCCAACAATGGGCGGGAGGCGGTGAATATGATCCAGTTGGCCGCGGGCATTGCCCAGACCGAGAGTCGGCGGAAGATTGAGCAGCGGGATATGGAATGGGTCATTGCCAGCGGTCAGTATAATCCCCGGCCCAAAGCCACAATTCCCCAGAGCCCGGAAGTGGGCATTGTCAATGGTTTGGCGGTCTATGGACCCAACATGGGAGCCATTCTGGAGATTGAAGCCACCGCCACCCCGGCGGCACCTGGTGGAGGTGAACTGGTGATTACCGGCGTGGTGGAAGAGGAGGAACTAGACGGTGGCGGGCACCGCATGCGCCGGAAGAGTATGGCCAAGGGTTCGGTAGAGAACGTGATTACCGTCCTCCGCAATGCCTTGGGGGTGGAACCGAAGGATTATAACCTCCATGTGAATTTCCCCGGAGGTACTCCGGTGGATGGCCCTTCGGCTGGGGTGGCCATTGTCTGTGCCATTTACTCTGCCATCACTAACCAGAAGATAGATAACACCGTGGCCATGACCGGAGAGGTCTCCATCCACGGAAAGGTTAAGCCCGTAGGGGGAATCGTGGCCAAGGTGGAGGCGGCCCGGGTGGCGGGGGTCAAGAGAGTGGTTATCCCCGCTGAAAACTGGCAGGATCTGTTCGCTTCCTGCGATGACATTGAAGTGATTCCGGTGACCGACATCTCGGAAGTTCTCAATATCGCCTTGTACCGTAAAGTTGAGGAGAGGGAGGCAGATGCTCCCAGAATCGCCGGCACATTCTCCTTAGGAACTGGTACCTTTGTTTGATTGCCACTGCTCTGCCAATTAGTCACCAGGGTCGATTTGAAACGGCGGCAGGAATTCACCAACCCGAATAGAATAATAGTGTATATCTTCATACCGAAAGGCGGTTACGTAAGTAACTGCTTTTGTTTTTCGGATATCATTGTGTTCTGTTCGGAGTGTGATTCTGGTGACAGAGGAGAAGCAATTAAGACGGGTGGAGGAGTTGCCGCTCATTCCCCTCCGGGGAATGTTGGTCTTTCCCAATACGGTAACCCCCCTTGATGTAGGGAGAACCCGTTCGATTAAAGCCCTGGAAGAGGCATTGATCCGGGACCGTACCGTAATGTTGGCCTCGCAGAAGCATGTGGAGGAAACGGAGCCGGAGCCCGAGGACATTTACCGGGTAGGGACCATCGCCAAGGTAAAGCAGTTGTTGAAAATGCCCGAAGGTCAGTTAAGGGTTTTGGTGGAAGGGGTTGACCGCGGCCGGATCATCGATTTTCTCCACGTCGAGCCGTTTTACAAAGTTCGGGCCTACGCCTTGGAGGCGGAGATCATCAAGACCAGGGAAATCGAGGCTTTGATGCGGACGGCCGTGACCAAGTTTGAACAGTATGTGAAGCTCAGCCGTTCCCTCTCCGGGGAGATGCTAAGCACCATCAACGCGATGGATGATCCTGGCAAGCTCAGCGATACCATCGCCTCCCAGATGGTGCTGCCGGTGGAGAAAAAACAGCTGATCCTGGAAACCATCGATGTGGAAGAGCGGCTACAGCTGATCTGCACCCTCCTGACTAAGGAAATGGATATCATGCAGTTGGAGAAAAAGATCCATTTGCGGGTGCGTAAACAGATCGAAAAATCCCAGAAGGAATACTACCTCCGGGAGCAGATTAAGGCCATCGAGAAGGAATTGGGCGAGGACGAAGACAGCAACCCTGAGATCCGGGAATACAAGCAGAAGATCGCGGATGCCCAGATGCCCAAAGAGGTGGAGGAGAAGGCCCTCTACGAGCTGGAGCGGCTCTATAAGATGCCGCCGATGGTGGCCGAGGCCACAGTGATTAGAAACTATCTAGACTGGTTGGTGGCCTTGCCCTGGCATTACCGGACCGAGGACCGTCTGGATCTGGAGTACGCGGCTAAGGTTCTCGACGAGGATCACTTCGGATTGGAAACGGTTAAGGAGAGGATTCTGGAGTTCTTGGCCGTGCGGCATCTGACGGGGAAGATCAAAGGGCCAATCCTCTGTCTGGCGGGCCCTCCGGGGGTGGGGAAGACTTCTCTGGGGAAATCCATCGCCCGGGCCATGGGTCGACGTTTCCAGCGGTTTTCCTTGGGAGGCGTTCGGGATGAGGCGGAGATCCGCGGTCACCGCAAGACCTATGTAGGTGCCCTGCCGGGGAAGATTATCCAGGTGATGCGGCGGGTCGGCTCGGTGAACCCAGTGATCCTGTTAGACGAAGTGGACAAGATGACTTCGGATTTCCGGGGGGATCCTGCGGCGGCTTTGTTGGAAGTCTTGGATCCAGAGCAAAACGACACCTTCCAGGATCATTACTTGGAAGTACCCTATGATCTTTCCGAAGTGCTCTTCATCACCACTGCCAACGTGCTAAGCGAGATTCCCGCTCCACTGCGGGACCGGATGGAGATCATCGAGATTCCGGGGTATACCGAGTATGAAAAACTGGAGATCGCCAAGCGCCATCTTGTGCCGAAGCAGATGGCTATACACGGGATCAAGAAGCGGCAGTTGAGCTTCTCCGATTCGGCCTTGAGTAAGATTATTAATGGATATACTAGGGAAAGTGGTGTACGTAGCCTAGAGCGGCAGATTGCCGCCCTATGCCGGAAGAGTGCCAAAGAGTTTGTGCAGAACGAAAAGAAGCGGATCAGTATCTCCATGCGCAATCTGGAGAAGTACCTGGGACCGCCCCGCTATCTAGAGTGGCAGCGGGAGAATGAGGACCGGGTGGGTTTGGCCAATGGTCTGGCCTATACCCAATACGGTGGGGATGTCCTTGCCGTGGAGGTGGTCATCTTGCCCGGCAAAGGGAATTTGGTCCTGACGGGCAAGTTGGGCGAGGTGATGAAGGAGTCGGCTCAAGCAGCCTTCAGTTATATCCGCTCCAAGGCTGTAGAACTGGAGATTCCGCCAAGCTTCCATGAGGAACATGATATTCACATCCACGTGCCCGAAGGGGCGATTCCTAAGGATGGCCCTTCCGCGGGAATCACCATCGCGGTGGCTTTGGCCTCGGCCCTCACGGGCAGAAAGATCCGTCGGGATGTGGCCATGACCGGTGAAGTGACCCTTCGGGGCCGGGTATTGCCCATCGGTGGTCTGAAGGAAAAACTTCTGGCTGCCCAACGGGCCGGTATGCGGACAGTCATCATTCCCGAGGCCAATGGGCGGGACCTGAACGAGATCCCGGATATTATCAAGGACAAATTGCGGATCGTCACTGTGAAGCACATGGACCAGGTGTTAGAGGTGGCCTTGGTGCCTAAGCCGTTGGACGACCACCTGGCAGCAAAGGATCCTATGGAGTATCTGCCTGCGGTGGAGGCGAAGGCCTGGCCCGATGCAGCGGTGCACGGTTCTACTCAGTAATCTTGACTGTGGGGGAGTAACATGGTAAACAAGGAAGTTCTAATTCCAGACGATGCGATTACTCAGAATCTACGGGGACGGTCCTTCTTGAAGTTGGAAGACTTTTCCCCCCAGGAGCTCATACGGTTTTTCGAGGTGGCTCGAAACCTTAAGGAGGCGCAGAAGGCTGGTCAACCTCACCCGTTGCTGGCGGGGAAATCCCTGGCGATGATTTTTCGGAAAACCTCTACCCGTACCAGGGTATCCTTTGAGGTGGGGATTTACCAGCTGGGTGGGCAAGCCTTGTATCTGAACAGCGATGACATCCAGTTGGGCCGTGGGGAGAGCGTGTACGATACGGCCATGGTCCTGTCGAGGTATGTGGATGGTATCATGATCAGGACCTTCCAGCAGGCAGAGGTGGAACAGTTGGCCCAGCATGCCACTGTGCCGGTGATCAACGGTCTTACCGACTACTGCCATCCCTGCCAGGTTTTAAGCGATCTATTTACCGTCCAGGAAAAACGGGGGTGCCTCCGGGGCTTGAAGTTGACCTATGTGGGTGATGGGAACAACATGGCTCACTCGTTGCTAATCGGCTGCAGTAAGCTAGGCATGGATGTATGTATTGCCCACCCGCCGGGCTATGCCCCTCTACCGGAGACCGTGGCCAAGGCCAAGGCCCTGGCGGAGGCCAGTGACTCTGCGGTGGAACTCACCACCGATCCTGTGGCCGGTGTCACCGGTGCCGATATTATCTACACCGATGTGTGGACCAGCATGGGGCAGGAGGCGGAGGAGGAGCAGCGGATCCAGGCCTTTGGGCAGTACCAGGTGAACAGTGCACTGCTTAAGCATGCCAAACCCGATGCTGTGGTGATGCACTGCCTGCCGGCCAATCGGGGCCAGGAAATCACCGACGAGGTCATGGATGGGCCCCAATCGATTGTTTTTGATCAGGCGGAGAACCGACTGCATGTGCAGAAGGCAATTATGGCCTTGTTGATGGGAGAGTAGTGTCTCCTCCTGGGTTCTAGCGGGATATAAGGGTGGGGACTGTCGCATTTTCGCAGTCCTTTCTCTTATTTCCTGGAGGCTGTGGTTCTGCTAGTTACATAGTTGTTGCTCTCTGGGATGTTGTGGTGTCTATAGGGGAGGGATGGGATTGTCTTGTAACAAGGAGCAGGCGGGGAAGGACCAGGGGAGCCCTGCGTCTTTAGGTAAGGCGACGATCCATACGGTGGCGGAGGTAGCCGGGGTTTCCGCAGCCACTGTGTCCCGGGTGTTGAATAACAGTCCCTTGGTGGCATCCCATACCCGCGAGCGTGTCTTGCGGGCCATCAAGGCAACCGGTTTTCGGGCCCCCAATCGATTGGCGAGGGCTTTACGGACCAACAGGACGGGTATCCTGGGACTGGTAGTGGAAAATATCGTTAACCCCTATTACGCTGTCTTAGCCCGGGCGGTGGATGATGCGGCCAAGGAAGCAGGTTTTGTTGTAATCGTTACCAATGACGATGGTTGTGAGCAGGTGGGGGTGGAACGTCTTTATACCTTGGCCAGTGTGAACGTGGATGGTATTCTCATCGCCCCCGGTGCTTTGGAGGGGAAACGACGGGAAGCTGCCCGGGAGATCAAAGCCCAAGGGGCTGCGGTGATTGTCCTCGGGGATCGTTTGCAGGAACCGGAGTTCGATGTGATCGGTGTCGACCTAAAGCAGGCTGCCTATGACCTTTGTGTACATCTACTTTCCCTGGGTCATCGACAGATTGGCTTCGTGGGTCCCATTGCCAAGACCGACCGTTTCTTGGGATACGAAGAAGCCCTTTCCCACTGGGGACTTTCCCCCCATAGATTGGGCCTATCCTATGTGGGTACCCGCGAGGATCTAGCGGAAACCCTGCGGGAACAATTACCTTCTTTTATTGCAACCGGAAGGCTTACTGCCATTATTGGGCACAGTGATTTTGTGGCCTTGAAGATTTTGCAGGTATTGCAGGAGATGTCCATGTCCATCCCTGAAGACATTTCTGTGGCTGGTTTTGATAACATACCGGAAAGCCTGATGACGGTTCCTCCGCTAGCTACTGTGGCCATTCCCTACAAAACTATGGCTGTGGCAGCGGTGAATACCGTGCAAGAGCGTCTTACCGGTGGGATTTCCCACAGGGTGGTCCATCAGGTGCATCATGCCCAACTGTGTCTGCGTGATTCCGTTGGTCCACCGAAAAGTTTTTGCAAAGAATGATGACGAGATAGAGGAATTGAGAAAGTTATGGCGAAGTATATCTAGTGTAATCGATAACAAGTCTATGGCTATGCGTAGCATACCGAAGATTTTCATTTTATCGCCATTGTAATCGATTTCAAACTACGAAGGTGTCTAGCCTTGTCACGGCCCGAGGGGGGGAGAGCTTTGTCAGAAGGATTCTGTGGGAGGAGATGTCCCACGCTGTGGAGACAACTGACCGGTTTTGTTTTTCTTTTCTCGGTTGTCTTGCTTACCTTGTTGTTCAGTCCCGTGGAAGTCGTTTTTGGGCAAGGGACCGATGGGAACCGGGTGGCAGATGCTGGGGCAAGAGAGACAACGGTGAATGAACAGTCTAAGGAGCAGATGAAAGTGGCAAAAGGGATAACAGAGGATATGAATCAGAACCCATTACAACAGTTTTCCTATTCCGTCGAACTGGTTCCCTTGCCGGGAACGAAAAGCGAGGAGTTATTGAAGAACCCGAACCGAGGGTTCCGTTTAGAACTGAATATGGATATTGCTACGGGCAATGTCCTGGAGGGACCCACCAATGCCCAACTTGCCGCCTTCGGGGAACTGAAATATTACGAAGAGGAATCCCCGCAGTTGGCCCAAGTCTATATTTACCTGACCCAGTATTCCGAACGGGATTTAGACGATCAGGCCTTGGAGAACCTCCAGAACTACTTCGACTTCTTCCGGGAACACAATCTGCAGATTCTCCTGCGGTTTGCCTATGAATACCAGGAGACGGAGCCGAAGATCGGGCCCACCACCGCCCAGATGCTTCGCCACATCGAGCAGTTGAAGGACATCTTGGCCAGGAACCGTGATATCATCCATGTGATCCAAGCGGGGTTTATCGGGATGTGGGGTGAGTGGCATAACGCAAAGTATTACCACAACCAAAGACAGGTTCTAGAGGCCATCGTCGATATGACACCGCCAGGAAAGCAGGTCCAAGTGCGTCTGGCCAAGTACAAGGATGTGTTACGTAAAGACGATCCCCGTCGGGACCGGGTCTCCTACCATGACGATTACCTGGTGGGTGTGGACCATCATTGGAGTACTGCCACGTCCACTGATCCGTTGTTTGCGATGTATATCAACGATTGCAAGCACATGTTGGTGGATGGCGAGCTGCCCTGGGGCAAGGACACCTATTTCAACAACGGAGTCATCGATGGGGTGGCCGTAGCCAAGCGGTTGATGGAACATCATTTTACCAGCATGAGCATCGTGCACAACTATAAAGAAAGTGGCCCCTTTAATCCTTACAACATAGAAAAATGGAAGCGGATCAAAGTGGACGAAGCCTTCCTGGAGGAACAGGGATTCCGTTACGATCCCGCCTGGCTCCGGGACGAGGCGGGGCAACCCATCACCCGCAATATATTTGAGTATATCCGGGACTACCTGGGGTATTACATCCAGGCGCGCAGTCTCCAGCTAGAGGTAGAGGACCAGGACTTGGAAGTATCCCTGGAACTGATCAACTACGGCTTTTCTGCGCCCCACGGCATGGCAGAGCTGGCGCTGGTGCTTGTGGACAGGGATGGACAGATTCTTTGCCGTACTCCCGCCTGTGCCCTGGGGGACCTCCAGCCCGGTGAGGTAGTGGTGGTCTCGACCCGACTGAGTGCCGATGAACTTCAACCCGGTTATAAAGTGGGGATTCTCTTTACCAACGAAGCGGGTCAGTCTGCCAAGCTGGCCAATGACTTACCCTACGAAAAGGGAGTGAACATCTTATGTGAGCTTAAGTGACGTTGTAGACTGGGGAGTTGGGTTCTTACATTTCCAACAAAACTTAATTCCGATGAAAGGAGGACCTGGTCATGCTGCGAAAATCTGTTGTTCTTGCTGCCTTGCTTGCGGCCCTTTTGCTGGGTACTGGGGTGGCACAGGGGACGGTGCGTTTAGAATGGATGTCCTGGGGTGATCAGTTAGTCATTGACCGGAACGAGCGGATTATCCAAGCCTATTACGAAGCCTTCCCCGAGCGGGACGTCATCATTGAGAATAATGTGGTCAGCTGGGACTTCTACAAAGAACGTCTGCCGGTATTGGTGGCCTCCGGTGCTACTCCCGATATTGTTTCCCTGGACGGGTCTTTCATGTACGGGCAGATCGCCCACTGGGGGGCTTTGGTTGATCTAACGGAGCGGGTGATCGCCTATGCCGAGGAGTTTTTCCCCGGTGTGTTGGATACCATCACCGTCGACGGAAAGATCTATGGTTTTCCCTTCCATGGGTGGGATACGTCGCCGGCATCCCTTGTAAACTATAACCGCCAGGCCTTTGGAGAAGCCGGATTGCCTAACCCAACCTATGATTGGACCTGGGATGATCTGGTCAGCTGGGGCAAGAAATTGACTGCTCCCGATGAAAACCGTTGGGCGATTGACTTCGGTGCTAGCCCCCATATTGCCCTCTGGATGCCACTGCTATACGGTTTCGGCGGCCGCATGTATGCCCCGGACCGGTCCGAGTCACTGATTAATAGTCCGGAGGCGGCGGAGGCTTTTCGCTTCGCGAAGGAACTGGACGTGGTTCACGGTCTGCAGGCACCGGGCACGCTGGTAAACCAAAAGCTAGGTTTCATCACCGGACAGGTGGCCATGACCACCAATTGGCACCAGGAAGCGATCAAAATCATGGACTACGTCCGTTTCGACAGTGACATTACCATCTTGCCCAAAGGTCCTGTCAGTCACGGCTTCCATCCCCGCCTTACCATGCACACCATGGGGATCTTCAAAGGCAGTCAACATGTGGAGGAAGCCTGGCACTTCATCGAGTGGGTCCTTACTTCCCCCGAGGCCTTGCAGGCTATGGGTCCCACGTTGGCCATGGTACCCCTCCGGGCCAATTTGCCGGTCCTGATCGAGATGCTAGGGAATGATGAACCGGCTCTGGCCGCCTGGCGGGCTACCGAGGCGGTGTTTGCCCGGCTGATGCCGGAACCTGTGGATCGGGTGGGGGTAGAGTATCCCCATACCATTGAGATCATCACTTCGTCGTTGGAAGAATACTTCACCGGTAACGAGTCAATCGAACAGATCCTGGAGAATGCCAAGAGTCAAATCGACCGGTTGCTGGCCGAATTGAGTCAATAAATAATAAGGAGGGTAAGAATATGTTGAAAAAGGTTTCCCTGTTGACCTTTTGTCTAGTCTTCTTACTGTGGGGTGTTGCCCTGGGAGAAGAAGTGGTGATCCATGATTTCGAAGAGTACAGGAATATGCGGGTGGAACAGGCTAACGGAGGAGTTTTGGAGTTTTTCGATATTACCTCGGAAAACGCGGTGGAAGGTGAAGCCTGTGCCGTGCTGGGCTTTGATCTGACAACCCCAGATCAGACCTGGAGTGAAGTGCAAATCATCGTCGACTGTCCAACCCCCTTGAATATTGAAGGATTCAAAAAGGTGAAGCTATGGGTCTATGGTGACGTTGTTCCCCACAATGTGATCATCCTCTTTTGGGATGGCTTTTTGGAGTGTTCGGTCTATGGCCAGGTGGACTGGGAAGGTTGGCGCGAGTGGGTCATCGACATTGACGAGACGGTTAACAAATGGAACGTCGAGAACGTGCGCCTTGACCGTATTGAACGGGTGCGGATTGTGGTCAGCGACTCCGGTGGGGTCTATAAGACCAAAGGACAGCTGCTTTTTGACCGGTTGGCAGTGGCCTTTGAATAGAAAACAGAAGAGAGAAACACCCGTTGCACGGGCCTGCGGGCCCGTGATTTGATCTACGACCATATGCACAGTTTCTGCCCTAGTGTAGGCTCCTGGGGGCCAGGGACGGAACTGGGGGCGGTTCTCCTCTTTTCTTTGCTAAGGGGAGCCGTGGGTCCGATGGTGAGGTGCGGGGTGCGCCTTGAAAGGGATTGCCTCCCCTCTTTCTACTGGTGAGTGTGCTTACGGTTTTGTCTTTGGTTTGGTACAATTGGGATGAGTAATTCCAGTGGTGGCTTGGTAGGAGGAAGCGCCGATGAAAAAACACAGTCTCTTCTTTGTCCGCTCAGGTTATTACTTACCCTATGCCCTGGTGTTCTTGCTGGGTGTTTTGGTGCTGGCCTGCATGGTTCTCCCGTTGGTCCGGGCCGCAGAAGAAGATACGGGGTTTGTCGATGAGGCATATATCCGCAGCCAGATCCTAAAGTACGAGGCGATGCGGGGTGCGTCCTGGGAAGCGGCTGATCAGTTATCTAGTCAAGTTCAGTGGTTATGTGACCTAGCATACAAAGAGTATCAGGGCTCCCAGCGAAGATATGTCCTTTCCCAAGAAGAATACGCCAGAGATGGGACCGCACCAGACTTATAAAGGCCAAGAGGGAGGGCTTTACGGTGGCGGCCTTAACACACCTCCGCCCGCCCATCAGGCGGCGGCGGAACGGGCCGTGGCGCAGATTACACCCCTTGATGCGGCGGGGAATCCAGCACCCGATGGTAAGATTGTGCTGTTGGGACTGGGCATGTCCAATACTCGTCTGATCTTTCAGTCTTTCAAGCAGATGGCCGACGCCGATCCCTTGAAGACCCCACAGGTGGTGCTGGTCAACGGAGCGGCTGGGGGCCAGGATGCCCGGGTGTGGGCAGACCCCTATGCCGATTACGGACGGCGGCTCTCCCTACCGGGGGTGGGGGGCGAAGGCACTGCCTGGGAGTATGCCGATGCCATGCTGGCCCTTGAGGGGGTTACTCCCGCCCAGGTTCAGGTGCTGTGGATTTACCAGGCCCTGATGAATCCAGGCCAGCGGTATGGGCCCTTCCCGGGGCATGCGGAGTTACTTAAGGAGTGTTTGGGCGTTATGGTCCGGGAGGCGAAGCGACGGTATCCCAATTTGCAGATCGTCTTTCTTTCCAGTCGGACCTATGCGGGCTATGCGGTGCGGCCGCTGAATCCCGAACCCTTCGCCTACGAAAGTGCTTTTGCAGTGCGCTGGTTAATCCAAGAACAGATAGCCGGTAATCCACGGTATAATTACGATCCGGAAAAAGGCCCGGTGGTGGCACCGGTGATGGTCTGGGGGCCCTATCTTTGGGCCGATGGGATGGTGCCCCGCAAGGGCGACGGCTTAGTGTGGGAACGGAGCGATTTCACTCCGGTACCCGATGGGACACATCCCAGTGCCTCCGGAGCGAAGAAGGCCGCGCAGATTCTGTTGGATTTCTTCCACAGCGATGCTCTGACCCAGGGGTGGTTTTTGTCCCAGGGTGAACAACCCCCGGACCAGGTGATGACCGGACAGGCCCGGTCTTTTCCAAAGGGCAGATGATCCGGGATCACGGGTAGAATCTGAGAAGT
>DUMW01000029.1 GCA_012839765.1 Bacillota bacterium | reverse complement strand
ATATCTTTGAGGTGTTGGCGGCGGAGGGAAGGGCCGATGTGGCCTACAAGCTCCTGACCCAGACCACCTATCCCAGCTGGGGATACATGCTTTCCATGGGGGCCACCACCATCTGGGAGCGGTGGGAGTACGAGACCGGGGCCCGGATGAATTCCCACTGTCATCCCATGTATGGAGCCGTGGGAGCCTGGTTCTATACCTTCCTGGCGGGGATCCGACCCTTGGAGGAGGGGGTAGGCTTCGGTCAGTTCGAGATCCAGCCCCTTTTCATCGATGGGTTGGACTACGTCCACTGTTCCCTGGAGACGGTGCGGGGGCCCATTACCGTCCACTGGACCCGGAAGGAACAGGGCATCCAACTAAAAGTGGAGATCCCCTGGAACAGTGTGGGCTACATCAAGCTTCCGGCCGTTGGTAACCCTGTGCTGAGGGAAGGTGAAACCATCCTTTGGGATGAAGGGAAAGCGGGGGAACTGTCAGCGGGCATTCACACGGTCCGTAGGGAAGGAAACCAATTGGTCTTGGAAGTGGGATCTGGAACCTATGACTTTTGTTGGCACCAGGGTTGATATGCCAAAAGGAGGGTAGCCCTATGCAGTGGAGTGAGATAATGCAAAAACAGCCCCGAGAACGCTGGGATCTCGGGAATCTGCAACAGTGTCCTGAATACGAAGTTCTGGAGGAAGACGCAGAGGGTATCCGTAGTGTGCTTTATGCCAGCGAACCCTATCTGGGTCGCAACACCAGAGTTTTTGCCTATCTGGGTGTACCAAAGGGTGAACAACCGGTTCCAGGCATGGTCCTGGTCCACGGTGGCGGAGGGACCGCCTTTAAGGAGTGGGTGCAGCTTTGGAACCGGCGGGGTTATGCGGCCATTGCCATGGATTTGGCCGGTTGTGGCCCTGAAAGACAACCATTGCCGGACGGGGGCCCGGATCAAGATGAGGAGACGAAGTTCTTTCGTCTCTTCAAAGATGGCTGGGAAAACTCCTGGACTTACCATGCCATCGCGGCCATCATGCGGGCCCATAGCCTTCTGAAGGCCTTACCTGGGGTGGATGGAAACCGGATTGGGCTTACAGGGATCAGCTGGGGCGGGTACCTTACCTGTATTGCCGCTGCTGTCGACTCCCGGTTTGTCTGTGCTATTCCCGTGTACGGATGTGGATTTCTAAAGGACAACAGCAAATGGCTGGGTCAGTTTGCCAAGATGACTCGGGAGGAACAGGAGATTTGGGTACAGCTTTGCGACCCCAGTTCCTATCTGGGTCTAAGTGAGATCCCAATGCTCTTCGTGAACGGCACCAATGACCATGCATATCCCCTGGACAGTTACAAACGCAGTTACTCCTTAGTGCGCAGTCCCGTTTCCTTGGCCGTGCGGGTGGGTATGGGTCATTCCCACGAAAAGGGTTGGGCCCCGGAGGAGATTTACCGTTTTGCCGATGCCTGGCTGCGGAATGGGCCCATGTTGCCCCGGATTGGTTCTTTGACCCTGGCCCATGATCGGGTGACGGCCCAGGTGACCGGGGAGGAAATTGAACGGGCGCTGTTCTGCTATACTTTAGATACCGGGGAGTGGGTGAAGCGGGTATGGCAGGTCACTCCTGCGGAAGTGAAGGCTGGGACGGTGGAAGCCTCGCTTCCCCCAGGGACCACCGTCTGTTTCTTAGCGGTGGAGGATGGGGCAGGGGGTTATGCCAGCTCGCCCCACTGGGAGGTAGGCTAACGGTGATCGAAGCCCTCCAGGTTTGTAGTACGGAGGGCTTTTCTCTTGGAAAAGCTCATGCTTCATCCCCTTCCGCACCTGATCCTGTTTCGCAGATCCCGCCTCATAACTCCCTTGCTCTTCCGTAAGCGTCAAAGCTAACCCACATGGCGACAGCTTTGTTGTGATGGGATAATTGAACCATCATAACCAAGTGAGGTGACTTGTGTGGTGACCCAAGACAAACGTCAGCTTTGGGAGGAACGTGTGAGGGCATACCTGGCCAGTGGTCAGACTCAGAAGGCGTGGTGCTTGGAACAGGGCATCCCTGTGCATCAACTTCGATACTGGTTGAGGAAATTTAAAGCCGAACATGTCCAGGTTAGTAGCGGAAGTGGCCGATGGGTTTCTTTACCGGCCAGCATTAGGACTGGCTCGGGGGTATCACTACGCATTGGTGGTGTTATCCTGGAGGTTGAGCGGGGTTTCGATCAAGATGTGTTAGTGGATGTGATTCGCTCGCTGATGTCCTTATGTTGATAGGTCATCCTAGGCAGAAGGTCTATCTTGCTGTAGGGGCTACCGATCTTCGAAAATCTGTGGACGGTTTGGCAGCCATAGTTCAGCTGAACTTCGAGTTGGATCCCTTCGAGCCATGCCTGTTTGCCTTCTGCAATCGGCAACGGAATCGGGTTAAGATCCTGGAGTGGTCTGAGCGTGGCTTTTGGCTTCATTACTTCCGGCTGGAAAATGGAAGGCTGCCTTGGCCACAGGAGAGCGAGGAGGTTAATGCTCTGGATCTTACCTGGCAGGATTTGCGATGGTTGCTGGAAGGAATTCCGTTGAGGCCCATGGAAAAGCGTGTGTCAAAACCACCGAGATTCGTCCTGTAAAACGCAAAATTCACTTGTTCTTTTTTCCTCTTTCAGCAGGAATCTCTTCATGAACGGGTTGTCAACACATTTCCGGACATTCAGTTAAGCGACACCCTTCGCAACCCTCTCGGTGTAGAGGTTCAACCATTCGATAGGACTAAGATATCCAAGTCGTTTTTGTACCCGACGCGTGTTGT
>DUMW01000028.1 GCA_012839765.1 Bacillota bacterium | reverse complement strand
TACCCAACAGCGCAAACCAGAGGGTGCGGGAGTAATTCTCCTCAACAAGCTCCATGGTCCTTTGGCCAAGGCTGTATACTGCCCCCGCCAGGGACATGATAACAGCACTGAGAATGGTGATCACCGCCAATACCCGGGCGTTATCTTTCATCTGGAAGATCAGGTCTGAAAGGGTAATCAAGTTTGTCCGCCGATAATACAACCCCCTTCGTCGAGATAGCCATCCCAGGACCACCACACTGAGTTGGGTAAAGAGCAGATAGGTGCCTAGAGAGACCACTCCTGTAACAGGAAACAGAGCGATCACAACTTCCACCGGTGTAGCCAAGGTGTAAGCCCACCAATAACCCCCACCAAGACATGCCACAGCACCAAGGGCCAAGATAATCGATGCTTTAGGGGGTGTTTTCGGTTTTTGGGATGCTTTCACCAGGTCGATTAACGCCTGAGACCGCAGGGAAAACGTATTTAAGAGTCCAATCCCTACGAAGATCCCAGCAAAGACTAAACAGGTCCGGTGCAAAGCTGTGATACTGATGCGCAGCCCACTGGGAATTGACATGTGGACATCCAGTATTGCCGCCACCGCCATGGTGATCAATCGGGAAAAGAGCACCCCAGCGAACAAACCAACCACTAGGGAAGCAATCCCGATAAACAAAGTCTCCAGAAAGACCATGATCAGCAACTGCCGAGAACTGGCACCCAGAAGACTCAAGATCCCCAGGTCCCGCTTCCGGGAATTGAGTAATACTGCATTGGCATACCAGATGAAAAAGAAGGAGAAAACCGCAATTCCCCAACGGCCCACCGACAAAAGCTGAAGCAAAGTCCGGGTACCAAAGTAGCCCCCGCCGGTTACTTCCGGGGCGGTTGCTATACCGTGAAAGATGTAATACACCATTACAGAACTAGCGAAACTAACGAAAAAGCCCAGGTAGTTCCGCAGGTTCTCTTTAACATTGCTAAGGGCAACAGACAGAAGAGTCACCAGTGCAAGCCCCCTTTCCGTTCCTTACCGTTGGGAAAGTCCCCGCCAAGTAGACTGAGGGTATCTAAGATCTCCTGAAAGAAGACCTGGCGAGTCTCCTTACGCCTCAGTTCGAAGAACAACTGGCCGTCTCGGATAAAGATGATTCTCTGGCAGAAGCTGGCCACAAAGGGGTCATGGGTTACCATCAATACCGTAGCCCCCTCTCCCTTATTCAACTGCACAAAGGCCTCCAAGACATCCCAAGAGGACTTGGAATCCAGGTTTCCTGTGGGTTCATCGGCCAAAATAAGGGCTGGTCGGTGAACGATGGCCCGGGCAATCGCCACTCGCT
Source organism: Bacillota bacterium (assembly GCA_012839765.1). Taxonomy (NCBI): domain Bacteria; kingdom Bacillati; phylum Bacillota; species Bacillota bacterium. The sequence continues at coordinate 723 of DUMW01000028.1, read as the reverse complement.
GCTGTTGTCCACCGGAAAGCTCATAAATGCGCCTTTGAAGAAGCGGTATCAGATCCAGTTGTTCGGCCACTTCTGTCAAGCGCTTCTTGATCTTCTTGGAACTGACACCGTCCAAAGCCAAGGGCAAGGCAATATTGTCCTGAACGTTCAGGGTCTTAAGGAGATTGAAATCCTGAAAGACATATCCAAGGACCCTTCTTCGAAAACGGGCCAGTTCCTCTCCGTTTAACGTCGTAGGGTCCACCCCATCAAGACGAAACGAACCGGAAGTGGGGCGATCAATGGTAGCCAGGATGTTTAACAGTGTAGTCTTACCACTGCCCGAAGGTCCCATCACCCCTACCATTTCTCCCGCCTCCACTTGTAGACTCAGGCCAGATAGAGCTTTGGTTATCGCCGTCTTCTTCGAGGCGCCATAGATCTTGGTCAAACCTTCTGCTACTAACACCGCCATTTCGGTCACTCCCTTACGAGACTTGTCACATCTTTAGTGTATAGTCGTTAGATCAGAGCCACAATCGAATTTCCTTACAAAAGGGCGCTCTAACCTTACAATCTCGTAAGGTTGAGTTGCCAAAATGCGTCATACCGCACTTACTGTAGGAAGGATCTTCTCAAAAAGGGTTGAAAACATCTAATGTAGTCATCCTGAAGTCCAAGAGCATAGCTGGTCGATGAACATAACTGATCACTCATCGAAAATCACGCGTCGACCTCCAATAG